>CAMAXU010000024.1 GCA_945862455.1 Rickettsia typhi
CGTGAAGACGGGGTGACAAAAGTTGAATGTCACCCCGTCTTCACGACGGGGTCCACTCGGATTAGAAAAATATTCCAAGATTCACTTAAATAAAAAATGTCAAAAAACGAAATCCTAAATCCCCTCAAACTAGAAGAAGAGCGTAACGACAATATTTTGCGCCCGAGCTATTTGCGTGATTTTTTAGGGCAAGAAAAACTCAAAGAAAATCTCGAAATCTTCATTCGCGCTGCCAAAAATCGCGGCGATGTTTTAGATCACACTTTATTTTACGGCCCTCCCGGACTCGGCAAAACAACGCTTGCCCAAATCATCGCTCACGAAATGGGCGTTGGTTTTCGTGGCTCTTCTGGGCCTGTAATTACCAAGTCTGGCGACTTGGCGGCGCTTCTTACCAACTTGCAGGAAGGCGATGTTTTTTTCATCGATGAAATTCACCGTTTAAATAAAAATGTTGAAGAAGTTCTTTATTCGGCGATGGAAGATTTCAAACTCGACATCATCATCGGCGAAGGTCCAGCGGCGCGCGCCATTAAAATTGATTTACCAAAATTCACACTAGTTGGCGCTACAACTCGCATTGGATTAATCGCCAATCCGCTCAAAGATCGTTTTGGAATTCCGCTGCGCATTAATTTTTACACCGATTTGGAACTTGAGCAAATCGTGCTGCGCGATGCTAAAATTTTAAATATCGAAATTGAAAAAGAAGGCGCTTTTGAAATTGCCCAAAGATCGCGCGGAACGCCGAGAATTGCCATTCGTTTGCTAAAACGAGTTCGCGATTTTGCTTCCGCCGCCAATGAAATAATCATTACTAAAAAAATTGCCGACTCCTCGCTAAAGCGTTTAGAAATTGACTCAATTGGCCTTGACTCTTCTGATTATCGCTATTTGCTTTTCATCGCCAAAAATTACCGCGGCGGCCCAGTTGGAATCGACACAATTGCTTCAGCAATTTCGGAGGAAAAAGATTCGGTTGAAGATACAATTGAGCCTTATTTAATCCAAAAAGGTTTCGTTGAAAAAACGCCGCGTGGGCGGGTTTTAACGGATATTGCGCTTAAACATTTAGGAATTGAGTTATAAACTAATTTAACAAAAAAGATCAAAAATGACAAAACCAAATTGGTACGCAGAAAAATGGACTGATACCGAAAATACAGAAATGGCTAATTCTAAAAAAGATGGCGCTGCAGCTTCAATGATAACTGGAGCAGGGTTTTATATCAATTATTATAAACATGATTTTAAAGGATTAGGAGTCAGAACTAAAAATTCTTCGGGCTCATGGGAAGACACAGCAAAACTTGCCAAATTTACAGAAAAATTTCCATTTTTTCAGCCCATAAGAGGGGATGGATTTTGTGGATTACATTCTGGCATTGTAGGAACTTTAGCTAAATGTGTTGATGATCCATATCACTTTAAACAATTTAAAGACAACCTCGCAAAATGGCCAGACAATTTACCTGCAGACAAAAAGGAAGAAGCCCAAGCAACTATCAACAAAGTTCTTGACAGAATTCCACAAGAAAATCTTAGCTATCAAGAATTTTATGATTTGGTAAATCAGAGACCTGATACTAATAATATATCCAAACAACTTTCTGTAGCTTTATATCTGAATGCAGATTTAACATCTTTTGACGAAGATTTAGGTATACAAAATTCTGCGAATTCTTATGGAATTGCCAGAGTTACCACCGTTACCGCAGCCGCGATAACTTACATATTAGAACCAATATCTCCTTTTGGAATTATTGCTTTAAACAACAGCACGTATTCAATTGATAAAATATTGAATGAAGAGCTGGAAGAAAATAGTGTCTATATTGTTGGTCATGGTGGCCATTTCGATCTCTTGCATTCAAAATTAGATTATAATTTGGATGAAGAGATTGCTAAAATTGAACTTGGTGTCGCTGAAGCAGCAGGTGTTAATACTACAGAAAAAAATACGGCCCTGACTGCCGCTTCGCAACGCAAAAAGGAAAGCGAAAAAATAGAAGTTTATAAAAAGAAGGTTGATGATATTTGGAATAGGCTAATTATCCAAGATCAAAGAACTTTAGAAGCTTTTCAATTTAATAAGTATGAAAAAACAGAAGATTCATCTACAGATTTTTCGTCCTCTCTAACTAGTAAAGGTGCAGAACTTTTTCCAAAGTTACTCGACACTAGAACAATGGTTGAAGATGCTATAAAAAGAATCGATTACAACAACTCAAAAAAAGCCAGACCAAAAACTATACATGATGACGATATAATCGCACAATCCACAAAAGGCCATAATACTACCGATGAAGGCGAAAGCGGCGACGAATTTGAAGTAAGTTCTAAATTCCAAAGCATAAAAGCCCGCAACAAACCAACATTTGCTTATACAGATCGTGAGATTGATGCTGCTAATCGAGCCAGAAATATAAAAGCTGAGATTAAATATTTTAAAAATAGCAAGGGACAAGAAAGTGGTATTTTATTACAAAAAAACGAAGAACCTTTAACTGGAAGTGATGGCGTTCAAACAATAATAGAAATGACCGCTTGCGCTGTGGATCAAGGATCGCCAATTAGTTTATATCTGGCGGCTCAATTAGAACATTTGAAAGAGTTTACTAAAACTAGTTCCAATCCTTATCCTGTAAAAATTTTATTCCCTTACAAACTACAAGCATGGCACTGGAATGTTGGTGAGGTCACGGTGACTCAAGAAGGTGGAAAATTGGTTCTTAAAGGCTGCGCTTATGATTCAACTGAGAGAGAAGCTGGTTTGGAATCTAAGATACAGCAAGAAATTTTAGAAACTTTTGAAGCATCTTTTCCCGAACAAATCTCTGACAAAAATCATCTAGATGGAAAATCCGATTCTACTGAAGCCCCACAAAAAGGTGGAATTGCCTGCGGCCTTTATGCCGGACTTGCAATGCATAATCTCAAAACCAAATCTGCAGCGCAAGTTTGGGATGGTGCGAATAAAGATGAGCAAACCTTAAGAAATAAGGATAGCGATTTAGTTTCTAAGTATAATCCAAACTCAAGATTCTGCGAAGCAATAAATGAAAGAGGTTTTGTTGATATTTTCAAAACGGCTGGAACAACTTCGTCCAATCCTACACTTTCTAAAAAAGGAAGTGAAAAAACGCCTTATCTGAATATGGCTGAGCAATTAAAAACAATTAAAGCCGATACCGATAAACTTTATAAAATTGCTGAACTTGCACAAAAATTAGCTTTAAAAGAAAAATCTGCAGAAAAATATGAATCTAACCGCGATTTACTATTCCAAAACCTAATTGAAAATCTCGCTCTACGGAAAATTATCTTCCCAAGTGACAATTCTTCTAAAATCATACCAAAAGAGCAGCTCGCAAATTTAGCTCTTGAAGCAACTTTAATTGCCAGCACAAAAAAAATATCTTCTACTACCGCTCCAGAAGAAACAGCATATCAGGATTGCATTGAAGTAATATCTGGATCATATGCCGATTCTGTTCGTAAATTGGCCATTTCCTCTCCATCACTTGCAGAATCTTTAGAAGAGAAAAGAGGAGATATATTAACATTAACTAAAGAAGAAGAAAAATTAAAATACCTCTATGAAGAAGTAATTACTTATATCAAAGAAAAATCACTAACTGAAGAACAAAAGATGGAATTGATCAACATCGCACTGTCAGCTGGAAAAATGATTTGCGCAGAAGTTGAATTGGCTAGAAGTTCAAGCATTGCCAAAATGCAAGAAGGCATGATTAAAATGCTCGAAAATCCAACAAGCAAGGATAAAGCAACTATTTCACTAGTCGAACAATTTGCAAAATCCAATAATCCTATTCTTGAAAAAGGTACAGAAACCTATACTCCGCTTGAAGCTGCAAAAGAAAAAATCACAGCAGCCAAGCAAGAACTACATAAAAAATTAGAAGAGAAAATTAAAGCTGGTAAAATAAAAGTAGACGGCTCAGAAGAAGCAAAACATACAATTAGCAAAAAAGAGATTATTGAATATTCCGCCAAAGGAATTCTCAGTAAAGCCCTGCGAGCTAATGCAATCGAAGAAAGAGTAAAAACAAAAGTCGGCAAGCAAGAAAATCTTGTTAGCGGCATTACTTTCGAGACAATAAAAGCAAAATACGACGAAGTCCCAGATAGCTCAGGAAATCTTAAAATACAATTTGGCAGAAGATATGTCCGCAAAGAGTTTGTTGGTGATGCAACTAAAAAACTCGAATTTAACAACTCAAATTTCGGCGACAATTCTTTCGCCAATTGCACTTTTACCAATTGTGATTTTACCGGAAACTCTGGAAAACGACTAAACTTTGCTAATTGCACTTTTGGCGAAGGATGCGTTATTCCCAAAGATTTAAAAACTCTGAAAATGAATTTTGCAGGATGTAAATTTAATGAAAAGATTTTTGATAGCATGTCAAATGCAGATGAGCTTAAAACAAAACTAGGAATACCAACAGGCGCCGTAGTTGAAGATGGTTTTTATCAATCAGAAAAACCAAGCGCTTCTATAAGCTCAGGTGCAGCATTTAAATTAAATCCACAAATGCTAACTCGTTAATCATGACAAAATGAAAAAGAAAAAAATTCTTCTCATCATCACCGGAAGTATTGCCGCCTACAAAGCGATGGATTTGATTCGATTACTTTCCAAAAAATCTTTTTGCGTTACCTGCATTTTAACCAAAGCCGCTTCCGAATTTATCACGCCGCTGCTGGCTTCATCAATTTCGGGAAATAAAACTTACAACGAACTTTTTTCAATTGATGATGAGCTGGAAATGGGTCACATCAATCTTTCGCGCCAAGCTGATTTAATTGTTGTGGCACCCGCAACTGCCGATTTTATCGCCAAAATTGCCAATGGTTTTGCTGATGATTTGGCATCAAGCGTTGTTTTGGCAGCGAATAAAAAAATCATCATTGCGCCGGCAATGAATGAAAAAATGTGGGCAAATAAAAGCACACAAAAAAATGTTGCAAAAGCTTTGGAAGCAGGAATTGCGATGGTTGAGCCTGAAGCTGACATTCTTGCTTGCGGCGAGTTTGGCATTGGAAAAATGGCAGCGCCGGAAAGAATATGCCAAAAAATTTGTGATTTTTTTGAGCGTCAAAATCAATTAAAAGGCAAAAAAATTCTCATTACGGGTGGCGCAACTTATGAGCCAATTGATCCGGTGCGCTTTATCGGAAATCATTCTTCGGGAAAACAAGCAATTGAAATTGCCAAAGTTTTACATGAAATGGGTGCCGATGTAACTTTTGTTGCGGGCAATATTCGAGAAACAATTTTTTTGCCGCAAGAAAATATAATCCGCGTAAAAACTGCCGAAGAAATGTTTTTGGTGGTGAAAAAAAATCTGCCAAAAACCAATGTTTTCATTGGTTGCGCTGCAGTTTCAGATTTTAAAGTGAAAAAATTTTCTAATCAGAAAATTAAAAAAACTGCTGAGAAAAACTTGATTTTGGAATTAGAAAAAAATCCTGATATTTTAGAATTTGTCGGCACTTCCAAAAAGCGCCCAGATTTAGTAATTGGCTTTGCTGCTGAAAGTGAAAATCTGCAAAAATATGCTAAAGAAAAACTGCAAAAGAAAAACTGCGATTTGATTGTAGCAAATGACGTTGAAGCTGGAGAAATATTTGGTTCAGATCAGACTAAAGTTTTTTTGGTAAGCAAAAATAAAAGTGAAAATTTAAACAAAATTTCCAAAGCAGAATTGGCGAGAATTTTGGCAGAAAAAATTATAAAGTTTGAAAATTTCAACATAACATAAAAATTAGGACCCAACGCTGGACCCGACGCTGGACTGGGTTTGTAACCCAGTTCACACGTTCAGTTCAATTTCAACATAACCTGAAAATGAAGACGGGATTACAAATCCCATCCCGCCTTGAGCGCAAAAATTATAATCATAATTTTAGATCATCTTAATTTTGTAAAATCCCACCAGCACTTCCAACCACTCTCTTTCTTCGGCATTCATCTTATCTTTCAAAACCGCAAAAATTATCTCGTGATATTCCTTCAGCCACTTTCTCTCCGGATAAGTCATCATCTTAAAATCAATCAAACTCGGATCAATCGGCACTAAAGTTAAAATTCTAAACTGCAAAAATTTCTCATTAAATTTTTCTACCAACATCAAATTTTCAATTCTGATGCCATATTCTCCCTCTTTATAAAATCCCGGTTCATTCGATAAAACCATTCCTGCTAAAAGCGCTTGATGCCCGCGCTTGCTGATTTGGCAAGGTCCTTCGTGAACTGATAAAAAATTTCCCACGCCGTGTCCCGTGCCGTGATCAAAATCCAAACCAGCTTGCCAAAGATGTGAGCGCGCCAAAACATCAAGTTGTGCGCCCGTTGTTCCAAGCGGAAATTTAACTCGCGCCAAAGCAATATGACCTTTTAAAACGCGAGTGAAATTTCCAATCATTTCGGCAGTTGGCTTGCCGATTGCAACTGTGCGCGTTACATCAGTTGTGCCGCAAAAATTCTCGCCAAAATATTGACCACCAGAGTCAATTAAATAAAGCGAATTGCCGCTGATTTTTTTATTAGTTTTTTTAGTCGCATGATAATGAATAACCGCGCCATTGCTTGCAAAGCCTGATATTGAAGCAAAGCTCGGATATAAAAAATCAAAACTTTCTTTTCTAAATTCCAACAATTTTTCTGCCGCTTTTATTTCATCAATTTCAGCATAATTTTTTTCAAGCCAGCATAAAAATTTAGTTTTTGCCAAACCATCAATTTCATGGGTTTTGATTATCGAATTTATTTCAATTTCATTTTTGCAAGCTTTGGCAATTTCAATTGCGTCAGTTTTTGCAATTATTTCAAAATTATTTTTCTGCAAAACGTCGTAAAGCCAATAGTTTGTTGACGCAGCATCGATTTGGATTTTTTTAAAACTTTTACGCAAAATCGCCAATCTTAAATCAAAACAATCCGCCTGAATAAAATTTACTTTTTCTAAATCAGAATTTTTGCGATCTAAAACTCTTTTTTCATCAACATATAATTCAACTTCACCATTTTTGAATAAAACTGCGTAAGCCAGCAAAAGCGGCGTGTATTCTATGTCGGAAGCGCGGATATTTAAGAGCCAGCAAATATTTTCTGGCTTGGAAATTATCATCGCATCAGCTTCTAAATTCTGTACAACGTAATTACGTTTTGATATCGAATCGGCACCAACTAAATTAATAGCGCAGGAAAAAATTGGCGAATTTTTTAAAGAACCACAATCTTTCCAAATTTCATCGACTGGATTTGAATCAAGAAAAATCGGCGCAAATTTGGCACATGATTTTACAAAATTTATACTCATTAATTTTGGATCGAGCGCCAGTTTTTTTGTCGAGCTTAAATTCTCTTCCAGCCATGACATTACTGATTTCTCAGTCATGTTAAAAATTTCAAATTCATCTAAATTCAATTCATTTCGCGCTTGCAGCGTGTAGCGACCGTCGGTAAAGAAAAAAGATTTTTTTTCTCCAATAATTAAAATAGCATTTGAGCCGGTAAAGCCTGTTAAATATTGAATGCGCTTCTGATTTTCTGGCAAATATTCAGAAAAAAATTCGTCAGAATTTGGTAAAATAAAAAAATCAATTTTTTGATCTTTTAAAATTTTTTTAAGAGACGATAATTTTAATTCGAATTTGCTTTGCATAGTTTTTTCCAAAAGATTTTAGAATTTTAACGCAATATAGCTTCTTTAAAAAAATAAATCTATTGCGGATGCGCGGGTTTATCCCGCGCGCAGCAATTCAACTAACCCTAAATTAAAACGAAGTTTTAATTTAAATAATTTCACAAATGACCAAAAAAAAATCAGCTTTTTCTTGTCAATCCTGCGGCGCAATTCATTTTAAATGGGCGGGAAAATGTCCCGATTGCAACGCTTGGAACAGTATGGTTGAAGAGTTTGAAGATGGCGGCAGCTCGCATTTTACTCGCATTTTAGACGATAAAAAATCTAAAAATTCTGACTCAAAAAAAATTGAACTAGTTCAATTAACCGGCAAAGCTCAAGATTTTCCCCGCATTAAAACCACAATCAACGAACTTGATCGCGTGCTTGGCGGGGGCTTGGTTCAAGGTTCTGTCGTATTAATTGGCGGCGATCCCGGAATTGGAAAATCAACTTTGCTTTTACAAACTGCCGAAAGTTTGGCGTCAGGCAAAAACCAAGTAATTTATATTTCTGGCGAAGAGTCAATCGATCAAATTCGCCTGCGCGCGCAAAGAATGGGCGTGAAACAAGATTCAATCCAACTTGCCGCAACTACAAATGTTGCTGAAATTATCAATTCAATTGATGCCAAAAACCTGCCGACAATCGTAATTATCGATTCGATTCAAACCATGTTTATCGATGAACTTTCATCAGCTCCGGGTACGGTTTCACAGGTTCGCGCCGCTGCGGGTGAATTAACAATTTTCGCCAAGAAAAATAATATCACCTTATTAATCGTGAGTCACGTCACCAAAGATGGGCAAATTGCCGGACCAAAAGTTTTGGAACATATGGTTGACACTGTGCTTTATTTTGAAGGTGAAAAAGATTTACATTTTCGGATTTTACGCGCCATCAAAAATCGCTTTGGCGCCGCTAATGAAATCGGCGTTTTTGAAATGAATGATGTTGGATTATCCGAAGTTTCAAACCCGAGTGAACTTTTTTTAACTTCTTATGATCGCGAAACCAGCGGCTCAATTGTATTTGCTGGCGTTGAAGGCACGCGCCCAATTTTAGTTGAAATTCAGGCTTTAGTTTCGCCATCTTTCATACCAACTCCAAGGCGCGCTGTTGTTGGTTGGGATTCAAATCGCCTCGCCATGATAATTGCGGTTTTAAACAGTCGTTTCGGGCAAAATCTTTTTGACAAGGAAGTTTATTTAAACATTGTTGGCGGCTTAAAAATCGAAGAAACTGCCGCTGATTTAGCCGTTGCCTGCGCTTTGATTTCAGCCGCGCGCGATATTGCGCTGCCTTCTTCGACAATTGCGATTGGCGAAATTGGTTTGAGTGGCGAAGTTAGAATGGTTGGCAATTTGGAAGGAAGATTGAAAGAAGCGGCGAAATTGGGTTTTAAAAATTGCTTGATTCCAAAAGCCAATGAGAAGAATAAGAATTTCGCAGCGTTAAAAAAATCTCTTCCCGAAATGAATTTCCAAATGATTGCGCATGTGCGCGATTTGGGTAAATTTTTTAGAAAAAACTAATTATGAAAAACTTTTTAAGAATTTTTATCGCAATTTCATCTTTATTTATTTGTCCAGTATTTGCCGGAGATCCAGAATTTTTGGTGCAAATTAAAGATCATAAATTTGAGCCAGCTTCCGTCAATGTTCCCGCCAATCAGAAATTTAAATTGGTGGTAGAAAATCTTGACAAAACTTTAGAAGAATTTGAAAGCGGCGATTTGAAAAAAGAAAAACTTGTGGGTGGCGAAAAAAAAGTCACTATTCCAGTCGGACCTTTAAAATCAGGCGAATATAAGTTTTTTGGCGACTTCCACCAAAAAACGGCGCAAGGTGTTTTAATCGTTAATTAGCAACTCGCTAATTTTATTTGTGATTTTGCCCGCAATATTATCCGCATTACCAATCACCTTTAAAGCCTTTTCTGACATGGCTTTAACAACATTTTCATTTTGCAAAAATTCCTTTACTTGCGCCGCTAATTGCTCTTTTGAATCAATCATGCTGCAAGCCTTTTCTTTTTCGAGAGTTTCGTAAATTTCTTTAAAATTAAAAACTTTACGACCCGACATTACAACACATCCTAATTTGATTGCTTCAAAAGGATTATGCCCGCCGATTTCCAGTAAAGAACCGCCGATAAAAGTAAAACTGGCTAATCGGTAAAAAATACCAAGTTCGCCCAAAGTGTCGGCGAGATAGAATTCTGTGGCATTTTCAATATTTTGTTTTTGGCTGCGCTGCGCAATATTCGCTGCGCCAATTAATGATTTAATTTCATCGGCGCGATTGGGGTGACGCGGAACCAAAATAGTGAGAAGATCAGGAAAAGTTTTTTTCAATTCATTATGCGAAAATAGCACAGCTTCCTCTTCGCCTTTGTGAGTACTGGCGGCGATCCAGAATTTACGTGAACCGATTTGTGATTTTATTTTTTCAAGTTCTGCAGAATTAAAATCGAGATTGCGCGCTTGAGATTTTAAATTTCCGTAAAATAAAACTTCGTGATTTGTCAATTGTTCGAGACGCTTTTTATCATCATTGGTTTGAGCAAAAATCGTCGAAAAAGAATCAAAAATTTTAAAGCCCAGTTTTTTGGCAATTCTCCATTTTTTTGCTGATTTTTCTGACATTCTGGCATTAACCAAAAATGTTTTTATTTTGCGGCGATAAGCGCTGTAGATAAGGTTGGGCCAGATTTCAGATTCGACAAAAATCGCAGCTTTTGGTTGCCAAAAATCGAAGAAATTTTGCACACAGTAATAAGAGTCAATTGGCAAAAATTGATGAATTATGCGACCATTAAAATTAGGAATTTTAGAAGTAATTATCAAAGCAGAAGTAAGTGTGGTTGTGGTAAAAAGAACTGTTGTCTGCGGAAATTTTTCAAGCAAATCATCAACTAAAACCAAAGATGAATTTGCCTCACCAACACTAACGGCGTGGAGCCAGATTAAATCGCCTTCGGGACGGATTTGTTTGGTACGCCCAAAACGCTCTCTCAAACGTGATTTATCTTCTTTTTTCTTGATAACGCGATAGATGAGATAAAGCTCAATAACCGGAAAAAGCAGAACTGAAAAAAAGCGGTAAAGAAACATTTTTAACGAATTAAATTTAGAAAAATTAGTAAACGGATTTTCTGATTAATTGGCATATACCAAATTCAAAATAACAAACTGCTCTAAAATCCACCGGCACTTTTAATAAAAAAGTTTTTTAACTTGGGAAATTTATTTACCAATCCAAGCCCGAAACCACGCGCCAAGGTTGTTGACAGACTTTTAGTTTCAAACAAAGAATTTAAAATGTCAGTCGCAACCAACATTTTTTTAGCTTCGAATTTGGCTTTTTTATTGTAAGCATCAATCAGGCTTTGGCTAGAAATATCAAAGCCACAAAGCAGATTATTTTTTATTAGTTCGCAAAGAATATTAATTCCCGAAATCGCTAAATTAAAACCCTGACCCGCGATTGGATGCACGCCACATGCGGCATCTCCAATCAAAAGCATTTTTTCGTGATAAAATTTTTCCGCTTCAACCAGAGTTAGTGGATAAGAAAATTTATCAGAAACTAAGCGGATTTTTCCCAAACAATTATCCATTTTTTTGGTTAATTGCTGGATAAAATTTTCTTCATCCAAACTCAAAATTGCTTGTGCTAGTTGATCGGGCGCAATCCAAACGATTGAAGATTGGTTCGAATTTTTTAGCGGCAAAATTGCCAACGGTCCACCTGGAAGAAATTTTTCATGAGCAATATTTTCATGAGATTTTTCATGCTCAATATTAAAAACAATTGCTGTTTGAAAATATTTTTTTTGGGTCGTGTTAATTTGATAAAGCTCACGAAGCCTTGAAAATCGACCATCGCAGGCGAGTAATAATTTTGAATGCAGAATTTTTTCATCATCAAGTTTTACAACAACCAAATCATTAAATTTAATTTCTTCGTAGGAATTTGGAGAAAAAACTGTGATATTTTGGCGTTTTAAAACCTGATCGCGCAGCGCATTATGAATGTGATAATTTTCAATAATCATGCCAAGTTGCCCTTGCGCAACATCAACCTCGCGCCCAATAAAATCAAGGATGAAAGATGATTTATAATCTGTAATTTTTATATCATAAATTTTTCCGCCATGAGGCGCAACTTCATCATAAATTCCGATTTCTTTAAATAATTTTAATGAAGCTGCCGAGATTGCATAAGCGCGACCATCGCGTTTTCTGTCTTGGTTTAGAATATCTAATTTTTCGACAATGGCGATTTTTAGATTTGGCGCAGCATTGATTAGAGCAAGCGCAGTAGTCATGCCGGCGAAAGATCCGCCGATAATTGTGATGTCGAAATTTTGAGACATTAGATTTTCTTAAATTAGTGGAAATATTTAAATACTAATACGCCTCAAACCCGCATAGACCACGTCGTGAAGACAGGGTGACACAAGTTTGGAAGTGCGCATAAAACATATTCGATGTTCCTGCGGGCAATGCAAAGCATTGTCACCTCGTCTTCACGACGGGGTCTATACCAAATTAAATCATGTTTTTTGGATTAACCCATTGGTCAAATTGCTCTGATGTAACTAAGCGAGAAGCCAAAGCGGCTGTCTTTAAAGTTGTTTTTTCAAGATGTGCTTTTTTGGCAATTTTAGCAGCATTGTCATATCCGATATAAGGATTTAACGCCGTTACCAACATTAAAGATTGCTCCAATAATTGCGTGATGCGTTCGCGATTAGCTTCGATTCCAACTAAACATTGATCGATGAAACTGTTAATTCCATCAGATAAAAGATTAATCGATTCAATAATATTCCTGATAATCATCGGGCGAAAAACATTTAGTTCAAAATGTCCGTTAGAGCCGCCAACAGTTACAGCCACATGATTTCCCATGATTTGACAAGCGATCATTGTTAAAGCTTCGCATTGGGTTGGATTTACTTTTCCCGGCATAATTGAAGAACCCGGTTCATTTTCGGGCAAGCTGATTTCTCCAAGTCCAGAGCGCGGGCCTGAAGCTAAAAAACGAATGTCATTAGCAATTTTCATGCAAGAAGTGGCGAGAGAATTTAGTGAGCCAGAAAAATTGACTAATTCATCATTACAAGCCAAGGCAAAAAATTTATTTTTGTTAGTAAAAAAGCTATTGGCTTGCTCTAATCCTAGTTTTGCAAGATTTGAATCTTTAACTTTCCAAACACCATCAGCTAAATTTGTGCGGCCCAAATCCAAATTTAAAAGCTTTTCGTGAAGAGTTTTTAAACCAGAAACTTCTGTAATTTTTTCAGCAAAATTTACTGCGAATTTTGGATGACAATTTAAGCCAGTTCCAACCGCAGTACCGCCTTGCGCTAAAGCTGTTACGTACAGAATTGATTGAGAGATAAAAACTGCCGCAGTTTGAATTTGCACTTTATAAGCCGAAAATTCTTGTCCCAAAGTTACTGGCGTTGCGTCTTGCGTATGAGTTCTGCCGATTTTAATGATGTCATTAAATTCAGCTTCTTTTTTACCTAATTCATTAGCGAATCTAATAAGAGTCGGAAGTAATTTTTCATACGTTGTAAGTACAGTCGCAACATGCATTGCAGTTGGAAAAGTGTCGTTTGAACTTTGACCTAAATTGACGTGATCATTTGGATGAATTGGCGATTTTCCGCCTTTTTTTCCCGTAACTTTTTCATTAGCAACTGAAGCAATAACTTCGTTGACATTCATGTTGGTTTGAGTGCCAGAGCCAGTTTGCCAAACAACTAATGGAAAATGATTTTCGTAAAACCAATCAAAACGCGCCAGAATTCTGTCCACCGCATCAACAATTTTATCGGCCAAATCAGGAGAGAATTTTTTGAATTCGTCGGACGCTGGATCCAACGCCATTAAATCTTTATTAGTGAGCGCCGCCGCTTTTTTAATCAGCAACATCGCTTTCACAACTTCCTTTGGCATTTTATGGCCCGGATTGTCGTTGCAAATTGGAAAGTTTTGCACGGAGCGTTGAGTTTGCGCAGCGTAATAAGCTTCAGCTGGAACTTTGATTTCACCGAAAGAATCGGATTCGATGCGGAAATTTTCTGTCATAATTTTTATGATATTTTAGTTAAGAAATACTAATTTTAATAAACTCTTCAACATCAAGGCTAGCCTTGCCAACAAGCAATCCGCCAACTCCATCAATTGCCAAAATTTCTTTGGCATTTTGTGATGTTACCGAGCCGCCATAAAGCATGAAAAATTCTTGAACGCGGTTCTGAAGTTTTTCATTAAAAATTTTACCAAGTAATTTTGCCATCTCGGCGATCTGCGCTACTGTTGGGGTTTGACCAGTTCCAATTGACCAAATTGGTTCGTAAGCAATCACTAATTTGGTGAAATTTGCTTCTTGCGGAATTGAATCTTTGATTTGTTTATAGACAAATTCCAAATGCTTGCCTTCATCTCTGATCTCTTTTTTTTCACCAACGCAAATAATTGGCGTCAAGCTTTGACTCAAAGCTGCTTGTACTTTTTTTGCGACAATTTCGCTACTTTCAAAATGAGTTTCGCGACGCTCCGAATGTCCGATAATAACATATTCACAACCAACTTTTTTTAACATTGCGGCACTTATATCGCCAGTAAATGAACCTGCTAATTCATGATGACAATCTTGTCCACCAAGCCTGATTGGGCGCTGCTCTAACATAATTGCGCTTAATTCTTCGGCAGAAAAATCTTCAACTTTTTTATGATCACGTTTCATGATTTCTTCAAGATCATCAAACGAATCATCCATCAATTCACTATCAATATAATCGAGCAAAAAAGCTGGCGGGCAAAGCACCATTTCTACTTTTTGCAATTCGTCATATTTAGCAGAATAATTTTTAAAAAAACCATCCATCCAAACATCAACTTCGTCAAAAGCGTTATTCATTTTCCAGTTGGCTGCAATGATTTTTTTCATGATTTTGAATTTTTAGAAATTAATAATTAACTGCTCAAGATCTTTGGCGAAGAGCTGATAACGCCATCCGCTGGCGATTTTGTCAAAAAGTTTTTTTTCGCAAACTGTTTTTTTTAAATCAGAAGCAGTGATCAGAAATTGTTCCTGAAATTTCTCACGGGCGGCAATTTCAGCAATAAAAATTTTAGCTTCAGAGTAACAAAGCTTTTCTGAATCGCGCATGGCAAAAGTTTTTTCTTCTTTTTTTGGCTTATCGAGCACTTCTTCATTTTCATCAAGAATTTTTTGTGCTTCTGTTTTCATTTCTGGCGTAAAACTTGAAGGAAATTTTTGCGCCATCACAATTCTTTCAATCGCTTCATCTTTTATAAAATTCTGACGTGGAAGGTCTAATTTCATAGCCCAGCGCTCGCGCCAAGAAATTAAAGATTTAATTTGAGCAATCTGTTTTTCGTTTTTACCGCGAAAAGAATAATCGCGACTCAAACTTTCATCCGATTTAAAAAGACTTTTATTGATGAAGCTTTCCATCTCTTCTAACAGCCATTCGAAGCGATTTTTTGATTTTAAAATTGTGCAAAATTCTTCGTAAATTTCTTCCAAAAAAAATACATCTAAAAGCGCATATTCAATTTGTTTAGCGCTTAGTGGACGAGATTGCCAATCGCTTCTTTGCTGCTCTTTGTCAAGTTGCCAATCGCAAATTCTGTCAACTAAAGCGGAATAGCCGATATTAAAACCATAACCACAAAAATTTGCCATTAGCTGAGTGTCAACAATAGATTGCGGCAGTAAGCTCGATTTGCGGTGAAAAATCTGCAAATCCTGTGCGCATGAATGCAGAATTTTTATGATTTTTGGGTCGGCAATAACTGCGAATAAGTCAGTTAAATTAATATCCGTCATGCAATCGACGATAAAAGATTCTTTCTTCTTGGGAGAAACTTTTACAGCGACTTGTATAATTGACAAAATCGGATAGTAAGTTGTTTGGCGAGTAAATTCAGTATCAAGCGCTACAACGCCTGCTTCCTTGATTAAGCCAACCATGCGGTTAAATTCTTCTTGTGAATTTATGTAAAAATCTTCCTGAATAATAATTATCTACCTCCAACCTTAATACTCGAAAACAAAGGTTCTTTGGTTAAAGGCGTAGCTTTTGGTTCAGAAACTGCACCATTTGGAATTTTAGTTTTAGCCAAATTCAAAAGATGCTTATTATCAAGATCTAATAATTGCTTTTCTAATTCACAAATCTTTGCTGTAAATTTGCTTGAGTCTATTTCTTGCAGCTTTTCTGGAGTAGTAAGATTTAATTTTATTGCAGAATTAATTATAAATTCATCATTCAACTTTTTGATCGATTCATCGCATAATTCTTTCTTTTCTGGATCTGATCTTTCCCGATGAAATGCTTCAAAATTTTCTTTATCAGACTTATTGCTATCTTGAATTGCACTAAAGAGTAAAAATCGATTCAGCGCTTCTGTTTTAGCATCGCTATTTACATCATCTAAAATCTCAAAAAACTTTTTCTTGTTATGAATTTCTAACATTGAACACTCGACTGTATTACCAGAATCATCTTTAATATTGAATTTCAATTCATCAAATAACTCATTCAATTTATCAGCATTCGCCGGATCGGAAACAAAACTTACCAATTTTGCATCAAGATTGGCTTCTTTAAGTGTTGCCATTCTTTTGTTAGAGAATTTCTTTACTCGCTTTTCAAGTTCAGCATGTGAACCATTTTCAAAATCTTTAAATATCTCTTCTAAAACCTTTTGCTGGCTTTCTTGATAAGCTAAAACTTTTTTATATTGTGTAATTTCTGCGTCAGCGCGGAAGAAAGAATATAAGCCAGCTGGCGCTAATAAAGCTATCGGAGAAAACTGTAGAGGACTTGCTGCACCAAGCGCGTTTTGCACCAAATCATTATCGGTTGCAAAATCAAATATTTCACAAAGATCGCTGACTATCGGAGCTTTTTCAAAAAATAATTCTATTCCGTCATCAATTCTAAAAGCTTGCGCAATTTTACCAAGTGGTCCCAAAACATCGCTACTAGCCATGTCGCCCAAACCTTCACCTAAAGTTTTTCCCGCATCAAATAAAGGCCCGATTAATTCCATGAGAGGATCAATATAGCTAAATACTTGACCGGCGATTGAAAATGCTCCAAGTGGGGTGAGCAATAAGAACAACTGCAAACAACGATATTTCCATAATCTGTCATCTTCATCAACATGCTTTTGCAAACCATTTAGCATTGAATCATTCATATCGTTGAGCTTTTTATTAAAAGCGTCCAATTCGGCTTTAACTACAGTGTCTTCTACTTTAATTTCGTCAGTAATCAGTTTCTGCATTTTTTGGAAAGTTGCCTGATCCATTATATCATCACTTTCAGCTAAAGCGCTATTTACCTTATTTAGAACCTTAAGATAAAAACTACCATCTTGCGCATTAGGTCCAGCCTTCCAAAGCATGCTGGAAATCAATTCATTTCTTCGAGTTAGAAAATCTTTGTAAATTTTACTATCTGATGCTTTAGAGCTACTAAGAACGCCGCGCCCTGCCCATTCTGTTAGTTTATGAACTGAATCACCTAGACTTTCAGCAAGGTTACTGGCTCGATGCCAAATCTCACTTCTGGTTTTAATATCAGCTCTTTCTTGAGGCGTTAAATCTTTACGACCCTCTTCAAGAAAAACTTTAAGCCTGTTGTCATTAATTTTTATGTCGTCGAGAACACTAATCCTAGTATCAAAAACAATATTACGATAAGACTTCGGCGGCATTGAAGTATGAACTAAAGGATAATCACGATATTTAACCCTATCGATCTCATCCTGAATGCCACCTATAAAACTATATGCGTTGTTACCAACTGCCGCTTCACCATAATCATAACCATGCTCGGGAACTCCTCCAGACCCATCTGTCTTAGCTCCACCTTCATTAACAAATGGCATATTGTCAGCCATTTGAGTCATCAAATTATCCAGCTCAACCTGCCCCGGTTTTAACTCAAATCTTCTGATTTCATATTCCTGACGTTTAACATTTCTCCAGCATCTTACATTATCGCTTCTTTCATCAAAAATTTCCTTGGCAATTTTAAGCTGATCTTCGATGTCATTTTTATTTTTTTCGCTTGATTCTCCCTCATCATCACCTCCGCAGATTTTAATAAAATTATTGCGCAACTTTTCTTTGATGAGATCAATATGCTCTTTTTGGTAAAGCTCCGAAATTTTATATAACTGACCATTTTTCTTCTGCTGCCCAGCTTCATTTGTTATTGTAACCGCATGTTCTTTCTCAAAAAATTCTTGTAACTTTGCATCAACCAATTTCGCTACAGAAATTGGATTATCATATTTCGAGCTATCTGTTACTAAAGAAGAAGGTCCCATTAGTTTTACCTGTTTATGATTTAATTTAATTTGGGTACAAAATTTATTACGCGTTAATTTCTTTTTAAGATAACTTAGTAATTTATGATAATTATCCCTTGATTCACAAAAAAGCTCAAGGTGACATAGATTGTGTCTTAAGGAATAATTACCTAATGGCGCTGTCGCAAATCAAGTTTTTCTAAGAAATTTTTGTGATTCTAAATTTTTTGAAAGGTAAGCGTACCTAGATGTACGTGCGTTTCAAAAAATTTAGAATTGCGAAAAGTTCGACGAAAAAGTTGATTTACGCGACAGCGCCCTAATTTATCACACCTGTTTTCTTGACATTAGGTAAGCAAAAAATAAATTCCTATTCGATCTTTTTTCAAAAAAACTAATTTCCAACAATATTTCGAGGTTGCAATGCTTAAAAAATTCCTAACTTTATCTGCTGTTCTTTTGCTAGTTTCTTGCCAAAGCAAAACCAAAAGCGATGATTTAAGAACTGAGGATAAAGCCGCCGCTCAAGTTGACACTAAAGGTTCTTACCAAACTCTTGAAGGTGAACAACAAGCTAATGCCTTAAATCAACAAGTTCCCGTACAAGAAATTGAAGTTCAAGACCGCGTACTTTTCGGTTATGATTCATCTGATTTAAATGATGAAACTAAAAAAATCCTTGATACCCAAGTTTCTTGGTTAAAAAGCGATGCCGGCATTAAAATCACAATCGAAGGCCATTGCGACGAACGCGGAACCCGCGAATACAACATCGCACTTGGTGAAAAAAGAGCTAATGCTGCTAAAAAATATTTAACTTCAAATGGCGTTGATGCCGCAAGAATTAAAATTATTTCTTACGGTAAAGAACGTCCAGCATTCTTCGGAACTAGCGAAGAAATTTTAGCTAAAAATAGAAGAGCTGTAACTGTAGTTAACTAGAGAGCAAGAGAATTAAACGGGCAACAACAAAAAAAAGTATATTTGAAAAAGTAAGTCAGCAAATAGCGTAATTCCCGAACAGGCAGAACACTTGATTGAACATCAAAATGCCGTTCGGGTCGCAATATTTTTCCAAAGCTTTGTTACAGATTTAGTTAAAAAAACACGACAATCTCAAAGATTTAAGCAGAAAAGATGCCGAAACAATTTTAAAGACTACGATAAAGGTAAATTTGAAGTTATATTTGTAAAAGATGAAGATGAGAAGCCAGCCCAGATCAATATACAGCAATCGTAATTAAGCCGTAAGAGAATCTAAATTTTTATCCCCAGCTTCGCAATTTTTTCACCTAAAGAATTTTGTTCACAGCGATTGTGTAAATGCGTGAAATCGAGCTTATCAATATTTTGATCTTGATTGGCGCAAGAATAAAAATATTCCTCCTCACCTTTTTCACTTATCCTTTTTTGCAAACATTGCGAACAAACGCCTTTTAACATACATTGCATTGGTGCGTTTAAACTGGTAATTGCAATCTTCGCTTCACTAATTGAAGGCACTAAATTCTGATGACGCAATTTCGCAATTTCATGCATCATTTGATCATTTCCAATCGTAAAAATGCGATCGATTTTTTTCGGATTTTTTAAAAAATAATCCGCCAACACCTCAACAACTGAACCATTTTTTTCATCAATTGCCAAAACCAAAATATCGCAAGATTTTTGCATTTTTTCCAAACGTACAATGTTAGATTCTTTGCGATAACCGGCGAAAAAAATTACTTCGCAACCATTTGCTTTATAAGCTTGTGCAATCTCGGTTAAAGGTTGATTTCCTCGCCCTCCGCCAATCAAAACCACAGTTTCATTTTTTGACATTTCCGTTGGCGAGCCACTTGGACCCATGAAAATACAAGGTTCTCCAGCTTTAAAATTTTTAATTAAATTTGTTGAAGCACCAACTTCAATTGCAACACAAGTAATAATTCCTTTTCTTCGATCAATCGAAAGCGCAGTTAATGCAACACCTTCCATAGCTTGCAATTGATCGCCAATTTTTTGGGCTAAAGCGTGATAATTTTGCAATCTAAAAATATGTCCTATTTCAGTGTGTTTTGCCAAAAGCGGTGCGCGCACCGAGACTTCTAAAACATAGTTGGAAAGCCTTTCAATTTTTTCGATTTTTACCAGAAATTCAGAATTTATTTTTTCCAAAAAACCTGCTTCAAAATTCGAAGATTTACCATCAAGAATTTTAGTAATTTGATCATGACCTAATTTCGCACTCGCCATCGCCTTAACCACATTTCCTTCAAAATTGGGATGCAAATCACCAAAAAAACTCACCGCTTTTCCTGAATTTTTATCAATTTTTGTAATTACACTAAATTGCTTTGGACGCGCACTGTGCGTGACATCAAAATGCTTTTCTTTCTCATCAATTTCAGAAAAATATTTTCCATCCAATTTAAAATCCAATCCATCTTCTAAAACCGGCGCAATATTTGGCGTAGTTCCTGCCGCAATTAAAAGTGCTTTGCATTTGAAATTTTTATCATCGACACATTTCAAGTTTTTAACGTGACCAAAGTCGTCTATTTCAATTTCCAGCGGCGTGATATTTTCAACAAATTCCACACCTTCTTCAAAAGCTTTATTCAACTCTTGATGACTCAACCTGTAGGCTGGAGAATCTTGTAACTTTTTGCGATAAATAATTTTTGCGCCGCCCCATTTTTTCAATAATTCAAAAGCATTATCACTTTTTAATTCTTCTGCATGTTGCAAAAATTCTGCGGCAATAATTTTTTCTTCTTCATTTAAAATTGCCCAAATTTTTTCTTTGCCAATTTCTGCAACTTTCTTGGCAAATTTTTTTATCTGCACCAAATAATAAGCTTGCGCTTCGCAAGCCGTATCAACAGCCGTAAGACCAGCACCAATTACCAAAATTGGCATGCGAATTTGTAAATTGGTGAATAATTCTTCTTTAAAAGCCCCAGTTAATTGCAGCGACATTAAAAAATCAGAAGCCGAACGCACGCCTTTGGCGAAGTTATTTTTTAAATTAATGATATTGGGACGACCCGCGCCAATACAAAGTGCAACGTGATCAAAGCCATAATTTTCAAAAGCAGTTTTATCAGTAATTGAAGAACCAAAACGAATGCCACCAAACATGCGGAAATTTTTTCTGCGCTCCAAAAGCAGGCGAATAACTTTTAGAAAATTTTTGTCAAAACGCACCGTAATTCCATATTCTGCAACACCTCCAAAACCATGAATCAAGCGACTTGAAAGTGGTTCATAAATTTCATCTAAATATTTTATCGGTTTAAATTTTTGACGATTTCCATATTCATCAATTCCTGAAATTTGCGAATTTAACGGCTCAATTTTTAAACCATCAATTGCTACAATTTCGTGACCATCGTTTAACAAGTGATGCGCCAAAGTGTAGCCTGCAGGACCTAAACCAGCGATCAGAATTTTTTTACCTGTATTTTTTTGTGGTAAATTTTTGGCAATATTTAACGGATTCCACCGCGTTAAAAGCGAATAAATTTCAAAGCCAAATGGCAGTGCTAAAACATCTTTTAAAGTGCGAGTTTCAATTTGCGGAATATCAACGGGATCTTGTTTTTGGTAAATGCACGACTTCATGCAATCATTACAAATACGATGTCCCGTGCCGGCAATCATTGGATTATCAACAACGGCAATCGCAAAAGCGGCGAGCGAAAAACCTTCTGATTTTAAAAAATTCATTTCTGAAATTTTTTCATCTAAAGGGCAGCCATGCAACTCAACACCAAGCGGATCAACTTTTAAATTATTACCAGAATTTGCTGACGTATGTACAAATGAAAGTGGCGCTTTAATTCCAGTTTTACAGGAATCTTTTTCCTGCTTGTGACAAAAAACACAATAATTAGCTTCAGCCAACACCCGATTGAGTTCAAAGCCATTATCGGTTAAATTAAAACTATTATTAGATTCATGACGTTTTGATTTTTCGTGAGTTGAGTTTAAGAGGTTTTGATGATCAATTTTTTTTGGCAAAATAAATAGCGCGCCATTTTTGTGAAGGCGACGACCTGCTTGCGAATATAGCGCCCAAGCCGAATAAAGCGTTAATTCTTCTAAATTTTTTTCTTGAGAAATTTCTGCGGCGAGTTTTTTTTCTAAATCATCAATTTCATCGTGAGAAATATTTAATTTTTCTAAAATCTTAAAACCGAGATTAGATCCTGAAACGAGTTCAGGATGACAATGAAGGGAGATTTTACCAAGAATGCCGTCATCCTGAACTTGTTTTAGAATCTGCTCAAAACTCTCAAAACTAATTTTTTTTGCCACTTCGCGCTGCACAAATTCACGACGAATTTGATAGATTTTTTTTAAATCTTCGTGACGTTTTTTTAAGTCAGAATTTTCTTTTTCGATGTTAAAAAGCTCAACAATAAAATTTTCTAAAACCCGCGCCACATCAATTAGAACCTGCGATTTCTGTGGATTGGTCATAAATTCCAAACCAGCTTCAACTTTTTTTAACATCAAAAAATGCGCCGCGATTTCCGGATTTTTTTCGTTTAAATATTCTTCAAATTTTTTGTTTAATTTCTCCAGCCCTTCACGCTCGTAAAGATCTTCAAAAGTAACGCCAAATATAGGTTTAAGAGGATTTTTTGAGGGCATTTTTTACGATTGATTCTTCATCAAATTCAAATTTTGTAGTTCCAATTATCTGATATTTTTCATGTCCTTTTCCAGCTAAAATCAAAATGTCATTTTGCCGCAACATTGTCAGCGCTGTTTCAATTGCAGTTTTGCGATTATCAATTTCAACAGTTTTTGCTTTATCGCAATAAGTTAAAATTTCGGCGCGAATATTTTCGGCTTTTTCATTGCGCGGATTATCGTCGGTTACAATCACAAAATCCGCTAATTCATTAGCAATACCGCCCATTATTGGTCTTTTTTTAGCATCGCGATCGCCGCCACAACCAAACAAAACCAGCACGCGCCCCCCCCTAATTTGATTGGTAATTTGATGAGCTAATTTTAAAACATTAATCAAAGCATCGGGCGAATGGGCAAAATCAATAAAAACTTGAGCTTGATTTGGCAAAATTGCCACGCGTTGCATCCTTCCTAAGGCTGGTTGTAGCTGATTGAAATTCGGCAAAATATTTTGTAATTGCAATTCAGTTAAATTGTACTTTGTAAGTACATTTCCTAAAGCACAAAGGGCGTTAAAGACTTGAAAATCTCCACTCACTGACAATTCAAATTGATAATTTTTTTGACGAAATTCAAAGAAAACTTTTTGACCATTTTCGATTTGTTCGATTTTTTGAAGCCTTAATTCGCCTGCTTTAAAGCCATATTCGATAATATTATATTTTTTCTCGACGCAGATTTTTTTAATTTGTGCAAATTCTTCCAAATCACTATTTAAAACTGCCGATCCGTTTTTTTGTAACACATTAGAAAACAAAATCATTTTACAACGGAAATATTCAGCCATCGATTTGTGATAATCTAAATGATCTTGTGTGAAATTTGTAAAAGCGCCAACATCAATTTTTAAACCCGCGATGCGACCTTGTTCTAAGCCAATCGAACTCACTTCGAGCGCAACATCATCAACTGCAAATTTTTTTAAATTGTACAGATTTTTGTACAATGAAACAATATCAGGAGTTGTGAGTGAAGAATTTTGCAAATGATCTTTTATTTCATCATCACACATTACACCGAGAGTTCCAACTGATGCCGATTTTTTTCCTAAAAATTGTAAAATCTGGCGCGTAAATTCTGCGGTAGAAGTTTTTCCGTTAGTGCCTGTAATAGCATAAATATTGGCTGGAAGCGGTGCGTAGAAAATTTGTAAAAATTCAACAAGAAGCTTAGATGGATTTGAAGATTTGATGGTATTTTCATCATTTTCTGAAATCGCAATTGCCGCGCCATTTGCCAAAGCGCTGGCGATAAATTTTGAACCATCATTTATTTTTCCCGGAAGAGCGAAAAAAACTGAATTTTTTTTGACCAAGCGTGAATCAATTGCAATATCTTCAATCGTAATTGAGTCAATTAAAGCGCCTTTCGGCAAGCTAAAATCGGTTTTAACTTGAGAAAGAATTTGCGAAAGTTTCACGAAAAATTAGCAATCAATTGATTAAATTTCTGCGCCGCATTTTTTGGATTGGCGTCGCGCGTGATTGGTCTTCCAACCACTAAATGCGAACTGCCATTTGTAAGTGCAGTTTTTACATCGGCAACACGTTTTTGATCATCATTGGCGATTGTTTCTAGCCTGATTCCCGGACTTACGATTAAAAAATCAGAACCGAATTTTTGACGCAAACATGGCGCTTCTAAAGCTGAAGCAACAATGCCGTTCAAGCCTGCATTTAAAGCCATTTGGGTTTTTTTAAGAACTAAATTTTCCAACGAAATATTGGGATCAAAACCCATTTCATTTAAATCTTTGAAATCGAGATTGGTTAAAACTGTGACCCCGATAATTTGCATTTTGCCTTTATTTTCTGCGGCTTGCTGCATTATTTGATGGCTAGCGGTGTGAATTGTGAGTAAGTCAATTTCATATTGCGCCAAGTTTTTTACGGCGCGGGCAACTGTTTGAGAAATGTCGTAAAGTTTCAGATCAGCAAAAACTTTTTTATCTTTGTTTTTTAGCCATTTTACCAATTCAAAATATTGACCTCCCATCATTAATTCGAGGCCGATTTTATAAAAAATTATCTCATCACCTAGAGCTTCAACCATCTTTTTAGCAGCTTCAATATCAGGAACATCAAGAGCGACGATTAATTTTTCTGACATATTTTGCGTGTTTATAATTTTTTTTCTTCACCGGTAATTAAGCGAACAATATTTTCTTTATGTCGAACTAAAATTAGAAAAGATAAAAACCAACAGAAGGCTATTTGCGAACCTTGAGCGCCTAAAGATGTCGAAATAATAATCGAAGAAAAGATAGCAATTATTGATGAAATTGAAGAAATGCGAAACAGACAAAATGATAAAATCCAAAAACAAATCACTAAAAATCCTAATGAAAGATCAAGTGCAGATAAAACAGCAATTGCAGTTGCAACACCTTTGCCACCTTTGAAATTGAGATAAATCGGATAAACATGACCAAGCACCGCAACTGCTGCGACTAATACTAAAAATAAATGTAAATTTTGTATGTCATAAAAAGTGAAGCGCGCAATAATCACCATAATTGCGCCTTTTAATCCATCCAAAATCAGAGTTGCAAAGCCGAGTTTTTTTCCGATAACGCGGGCAACATTAGTAGCGCCAATATTTTTAGAACCAAATTCACGAATATCTTTTTTGGCGAAAATTTTGGCTAAAACCAGCCCAAAAGGAATTGCGGCAATTGCGTAGGTCAAACCTAGAAACAAAAGCTGATAGATAATATTCATGAATTGTCGTTGGTATTGTTATTCTGATTTTTGCGGAAGGCATCAAGGGAAATAACTTTTGCTGACAAGTCAATTCCGACAGCACCTTTTTCTTTCTTGCCGGCTTTATTGGCTTGATTTGACTCGCCAAAATCGCCAGCTTCACTTAATTCTTCAATATCGCCGTAACTCATGCTGAATTTTAAAGCAAAATTTATCGAAGGATCGGCAAAGGAAGTTACTGCTTTGTAAGGGATTGTGAGTTTTTCATATTTGCCAGCGAAGCTTAGGGAAATCTTGAAAAAATCATGTTCAGCTACCAAGCTTTTATATTGGTATTGCACTGCGATTGTCATTTCTTCGTTATATTTTTCGATCAGGGATTTTGGAATCGAAACGCCCGGAAAGCGCGTCAAAAAGGTGACGATAAAATAATGTTTACCGGGAAGGCCAGTTTTTTCGATTTTTTTTAAAGTTTCATAAATTACCGAACGCATTGAATTTTCGATAATTTCGTCATATCCGATTAAATCTTGCATGAGGAGTTTTTACTTGAATCCGTTTAGGGAAAGTTGCCCGACTTCTGTTGACAGGCGTCGGGCGGCCCCGATAAAATCACTTATACTAAGCAGCTAATGCCACTGGAGTAAATTCGAAGTTATCATTAGCAAAGTTGTCATTTGCATTTACTTTTTTGAACGGATATTGCTTATGAAGCTTGCGCTCCTAGCAACCGGCAGTTTCTCAACCGAGTAAAATCAGATCCTTTATCGCATGTCGAAAGCTGTGTCACCCCCGCATAATCAACCTTAAATTCAGGTAATTTTAAATTTGGTGGAGGTGCTGGGTACTGCCCCCAGGTCCATGTACGTTTATTACGAAAAGAGTTTATCACCATATTTGGCAAACAAATCTGCCAACGAAAACTAACTTAATTATGAGAAATTTTTTAACAAGCTTGAAGGTAAATTTCTTTCAAAAAAACTCGGCAGTAGCTTTCCCTACTGCCGGTTTTTTAATTTTTGATTAATAGCGAATAATTACAACGCCCGAACCGCCAGAATTACTCCCCCCGCCAAATAGATTACCATTTACACATCTGTCGGAATTACTTTCAATACACACTCCACCGCCACCGCCACCTTTTCCATTGGTTCCATTTGCAGTAGTGCCAAGTCCTGACTGACCTCCACCTCCAGCCGAAATTCCTGGAATTGGTGAATAATAACATCCCCATTTATAACATCCACCTATACCACCGCCGCCATAGTACTGATAAGTGCCACTTATGTCAGATCCAATTCCAACACCACCAGCTCCACCTCCATATTGACCACTCACTGGGATAGTATCACCCCCAGGTCCTCCAGCACCACCACCACCAGCACTAGAGTAAGGACCAGTGATTGCTCCACCAGAATTACCTTGTCCATTAGTTCCCGTAGCAACTATAGTCCTTCCGTAGCCTACGCCACCACCAGATCCACCGCTAGTGGGATCATAATTGCCACTACCGCCGCCACCGCCACCAATTGCTGTAAGAATAGGAATGCCGCTTTGAGTCAAAATTGAATTTCCTCCTTTTGCTCCTGGATCACTACCACTCGGACCACCAGCACCAACTGTTATTGTGTAACTAGTTGTGTTTATAGAATAAGAAGGATTGTAAATTACACCACCACCACCGCCGCCGCCAGAAAGCATTGTATGTGCACTTGCTCCACCACCAGCAACCAATAATATTCGAACCATTCTCGTAGTCGGACAGCTAAAAATTCCACTTGAAGTAAAAGTATGAATCACTGATCCCGGAACTGTAGTTTTATTAATAGTGTTTCCACCAGTACAGATTTGTAAACAAGGTGTTACAACAGTAATTGGAACTCCGCCAGTTGAACATGTATAAGAAAGAGTTCCGGCATATCCACTTGAATTACAAGTTGCTGTTGTAGTGCTTGGCGCAACTAGTGTTGTTGAGGTTCCACTTCCAGCAGGAATTGTACATCCAAGCACACAAGTTCCGCCACCACCTGACATATAACCATTAGCCGTATCACATGTTGAGCAGTTTGCACCAGTATATCCAGTTGCACAAGCACATGCTCCTGTAATCGCAGCACCACCTGAGCAAGTCGCAGTAAATGGAGTCGAAGAATAATTTTGTGCAGTGTTACAAGTTATTGAAACTGGTCCTGCTGATACAGTTCCTGTACTTGGACTTCCTCCTGTTACGTTGTAATTACAACTCAAAGTACATGCTCCACCCAATAAAGAATATCCAGCTCCTGTATTACACCCACACATGCTTGGAGAAGCTGATAAAACTCCAGTCCCAGCTGAGCAGCTTAAAGCTAC
>CAMAXU010000025.1 GCA_945862455.1 Rickettsia typhi
TCAAATCAAAATTTTTACAAATTGCTTGATAGTCAGAAGCGGCAAGTTCAAAGCGGCATAATTGATCGAAATTAAAAATAGCGATTTTTTGGGTTTTTAAAATTGCTCCCGAAATCGCCATTTCAAAAGTTTTATTAATTTTTATCTCACGCCCCCAAACCTTGATTTTAGAGGATTTAGGCTTTTTTTCATCAGTCAGAGTTGCAATAATTTTTTGCACTTCTTCGCGATTTTTTTTATTCGAAATAAAATAACGCTTTGTCAAATTATGCTTATATTGACTACGATAATCAGTTGGCGAATTTAAATATAAAACTTCGCAATTTTTGAGCAAAATTTTATCAACAAATTCCAAAAAAACTTCACGCTGCAAACCATTTTTATAAAGATTATGCGGCTGCGAATTTGAAGTAAAAATAGTGACCACATTTTGCGCAAATAAATAAGAAAAAATCTTTGATAACAACATCGCGTCAGCAATATCAACCACTTGAAACTCATCAAAGCAAACAACTTCATTTTTTTTCACCACTCTTTTCACCGCTTCAGTCAATTCATCTTTGAACTTTTTTTTATCTTTGCGAATATCGTGCAAAGCTTTGTGGATCAAATGCATGAAGCCGTTAAAATGAAAATAAATTTTTGAAGTTTTCAGCAAAGAATTATAAAAATTCTTCATCAACATCGATTTCCCACGCCCAACATCGCCATAAATGTAAAAACTTTTTAGCACAGTTTTTGTGGAAATAATTTTCTTAAAAAAACTTTCAGAATTTTTACTTTCTAAATTTTGCGCTAATTGCTTTAATTTTTTTTCAACGAGAAGTTGCTGGGAGTCGAGTTGCATTTAGCTTTTTATCGCTTTGGAATTAAGGATAGATCCTGAATCAAGTTAAGGATCTGTCCGATATTTAATTTGAGTATAAATTTCTTACAACAGCATATTTTCACTTCATTATTCAATTGCCAATTGATTCTAATTTTTTTGCTCGATAAAAATCGGTTCAAATCTTTTCTTTAAAAAATCTCCAAAATTCCATGCACTTTCCAATTCTTTCGACTTTGATTTTTTTGCCAATTGTCGCGGCAATTTTTTTGTTGTTCGTAAAAACCAGATGCACTCGCGCTTATTGGATTTACGGGCTTTTAATCAGTTTTGTAAATTTGGGTTTAAGTTGTTTTTTGCTTTATAAATTCAACAAATCTCTTGCTGGTTTTCAATTCACTGAAATTTTTCGCATTTTCACCGGACGCGATATAAAATATTTCGTCGGCATTGATGGAATCTCGCTTTTGATGATTCTTCTAACTGCATTTTTAACTCCAATTTGTTTAGCGATCAGCATTTTTTCTATCGAAAAACGGGTTAAAGAATATGTCATCGCTTTCTTACTCATTGAAGCCTTCGTAATTGGTTCTTTCTGTGCTTTGGATTTACTTTTTTTCTACATTTTTTTCGAAGCAATGTTGATTCCAATGTTTTTAGTAATCGGCATTTGGGGCGGCGAAAACAGAATTTACGCGGCTTACAAATTTTTTCTCTACACTCTTTTTGGTTCAGTTTTATTTCTGATTTCAATCATATGTATTTATCTTTACACCGGCACAACTGACGTAGTTGCTTTAACCAGTGGCTTGCCGAAATTTTTTCCACTCGAATATCAAAAATGGTTTTGGTTGGCATTTTTTGTTTCTTTCTCAGTGAAAGTTCCAATGTTTCCAGTTCACACTTGGTTGCCTGATGCTCACGTACAAGCTCCAACCGCTGGCTCGGTAATTCTTGCCGGCATTTTAATTAAGCTGGGCGCTTACGGTTTTATTCGTTTCTCGCTGCCATTTTTTCCAGCAGCTTCGCAATATTTTGCCAATGCGGTTTTTGTTTTAAGTGTGATCGCCATTATTTACGCCTCGCTTGTTGCCTTGATGCAAAAAGATATGAAAAAAATGATCGCTTATTCTTCCGTTGCTCACATGGGTTTTGTAACTATGGGCATTTTCAGTTTTACCCGCCAAGGCATTGATGGTGCAATCATGCAAATGATTAGCCACGGCATTGTTTCTGCAGCATTATTCATGTGCGTTGGTGTAATTTATGATCGCCTTCACACCAAACAAATCGCTGATTTGGGCGGCATTGCCAATAAAATGCCGAATTTCGCAATGCTGGCAATGATCTTTACAATGGCTTCAGTTGGATTACCCGGAACCAGCGGTTTCGTTGGTGAATTTTTAAGCATCATCGGAACTTTCAAAGCCAGCAAAGCAACTGCAATTTTCGCAGCTTTTGGCGTGATTTTAGGCGCTTGTTATATGCTTTGGTTATATAAACGTGTTTGGTTTAGTGAAGTTACAAATCATCATATTGATGAAGTTTCTGATTTGGGAAAAATTGAATTTATATCGCTGGGATTAATGGCGGTTTTTGTAGTATTACTTGGTATTTTACCAAACTTAGTTCTGAGCTATTTCGAATTGCCGGTAAGCAGTTTGGTTAAACTTTTTGTAGCGCATTAATAATATCGAGTTTGCTTTAAGCCCGAGTGGACCCCGTCGTGAAGACGGGGTGACACCGAGTGCGGTGACAATGAGTCGTGAAGACGAGTTGCGACACCGAATGCGTTGACAATGAGTCGTGAAGACGGGGTGACACCGAGTGTAGTGACAATGAGTCGTGAAGACGAGTTGCGACACCGAATGCGGGTGAAAACGAGGACGGGGTACAACGAGTATGTTTTTGTACGCACTTCCAGCTTGTCACCCCGTCTTCACGACGGGGTCCACTCGTAGTTAAAACAGCAACAAAACTCAACAATTAAAAAAACATTTTATCATGATCAACCTTTCACTAATCTCTCCAGAAATCACACTTTTTTGCGGCGCATTATTCATATTAATGGCCGACGTTTTTTTGGGCAAAAAAAACCCCAATTTTTTCTACGCCTCACGCCTTTTATCTTTAGTAATCTGCGCCGTTACAATCACCATAATCGTTTCTAACTTCACCAAAGCTGAATTGCTTTTCAGCAACATGTATCTTTCCAACACCTTCACTTCTTTCGTGAAAGCAATATTGGTCGGTCTTTTAACCATCGTAATCGTATTTTCCTCGCGCTTCGTTTTCTCCAACCAAAAAATCAGCGCCGAATTTATCGCTCTTCTGATGATCGCAACTACGGGCGGCATGATTTTAATTTCTTCCAATGATTTTTTAACTTTCTATTTAGGTCTAGAGCTGCAAGCGCTTTCATTATATTTGCTCGCCGCTTTAAATCGCAATTCCGCCAAATCTTCCGAAGCCGGCATGAAATATTTCATCTTAGGCTGCTTAGCTTCCGGCATTTTGCTTTTTGGCATTTCAATGATTTACGGTTTTTCTGGAACCACCAATTTCTTAAACTTGATGATTCTTTATCATAACGGCGTTACCGCAGAAATTCCAGTTGGCGTGATGTTTGGTTTTGTCATGGTTTTAACTGCGATGTTTTTCAAAATATCTGCCGCACCTTTCCACATGTGGAGTCCCGATGTTTACGAAGGTTCAGCTTCAATCGTCACAACATTCTTCGCCACAGTCGTAAAATTCAGCGCGGTCATGATTTTACTTCGTGTCTTCTCTTCACTAATCATCGGCTGGCCGGGAATTGAAAAAATTTTCGTCTTCACTTCTATGGCTTCTTTAGCCGTTGGCAGTTTCGGCGCGATTTTCCAAAAAAACTTAAAAAGGCTTTTGGCTTACAGCTCAATTGGTCACGTTGGTTTTATTCTTCTTGGCATGACCGCTTTCGGTCACGAAGCTTGGATCGCCTGTATGGTTTATATGATAATTTACGCCATAATTTCAATCGGCAGCTTTGGCTTTTTAATTTTGATTCGCGGCAATAATGATGAAACAGTTGGCTACGAAACTGACGCTGAAAATGAAAAAATTTTTAGCATCAATGCCCTTTCCGGTCTTGCCAAAACCAATCCTTACATGGCTTTTTCTTTAGCGGTTTTAATGTTTTCGACCGCCGGAATTCCGCCACTCGCAGGTTTTTTCTCTAAATTTTACATCCTAACCGCCGCAATTGCGCATGGTTATTTAATCACTTCCATCATCGCCGTTTTATTTAGCGTTGTATCAGCTTATTATTATTTAAGAATCGTCAAAGTTATGTATTTTGATGAGCCGCAAAACCTGATGAAACTTGACTGCGTCAATAATGTTAAAGCCATGATTTTCGTAACCGCAATTTTCAATTTAGGATTAATTTTCTTCTTAAATTCCTTTGTCAATTCGATCGCAAATTTTGCAGGGCTATAAATGATGATTCAAAAACCACTTTTATCCCGCAAAAAAGATGTCGCTCTGCGCGGTGAAATCACAGTTGCTGGCGATAAATCAATTTCGCACCGCTCTTTAATTTTCGCTGCTCTAGCCCATGGCGAAAGTAAAATCAGTGGATTACTTGAAGGTGAAGATGTTTTAAAAACTGCGGTAGCCTTGCGTTTAATGGGCGTTGCAATTGAAAGAAAAAATGACGCAACTTGGCTTGTTAATGGTTGTGGCGTTGCAGGTTTATGTGAACCAACTGATGTTTTAGATATGGGAAATTCTGGTACCGCCGCACGTTTAATGGCTGGACTTGTCACTCCTTATAATTTCACTTCCTTTTTTACGGGTGACGCTTCACTACGCAAACGCCCAATGGGTCGCGTTTTCGAGCCAATCAAACAATTTGGTGCGCAAATAGTTTCTCGTCAAAACGGCTTGATGCCTTTCGCAATTATCGGCGCTAAAGAATCGTTGCCAATTGAATATAAAATGAAAATGGCTTCCGCTCAGGTAAAAAGCTGCATCTTGCTTGCCAGCCTTGTTACGCGCGGAACTACAGTAATTATCGAACCAGAAAAATGCCGCGATCACACTGAAATTATGATGCGCGATTTGGGTTTAAAAATTTCCTGCGAAAATCTGAATAATGGTACCAAAATTTCTTATTCTGGTTTGCAGGAATTTGATGCTAAAAATTTTGAAGTTCCGGGAGATATTTCTTCCGCCGCATTTTTAATTGTCGCGGCTTTGCTGGTTAAAAATTCTAAAATTAAAATTAAAAATGTTGGTATAAATCCACTTCGCGATGGTGTAATTATTACTTTACAGGAAATGGGTGCCAAAATTGCCTTTGAAAATGAACGTCAAGTCGGCGGCGAAAAAGTTGCTGATATTATCGTTGAATCAAGCGAATTAAAAGGCGTTGAAGTTCCTGCAGATCGCGCAGCCAGCATGATTGACGAATATCCAATTCTGGCAGTTGCCGCAGCAAATGCCAAAGGAATAACCAAAATGAATGGTCTTGCCGAATTAAAGGTAAAAGAAAGCAACCGCTTATTAATGATCGCGCAAAACTTAGAAAATTGCGGCGTTATTTCAAAAATGGGCGATGATTATTTAGAAGTTCAAGGTGGGATTGATCAATCAAAATCTCCAATAAAAATCGCCACCGCAATGGATCACAGAATCGCAATGTCATTTTTAGTAATGGGTTTAATGATGGAAAATGGCGTTCAAATTGATGATGCTTCGATGATTGCGACGAGCTTCCCAACTTTTGAAAAAATATTTGCTGATTTTGGATCGGCGTTTGAAACTTTATAAAGATCGAGCTCGAAATTTAAGGAACTTCTTTACAAACAACTTTTTCAACGCAAATCCGCAAATCTGGAACTGCGGTGCATTCAAAATCGCGACCGATATTTAATCCGCCTAAAAGATGAATTTTTGGATCAAGCGATTCAACCATTAATAAATCTTTTTTTAATAAACCGCTTTCGATCATTTGCTTTAAAAGCGGATATTTTTCGGGTTTAAATTCAAATCCGAGACAGTTTACAAGATAATCGCATTCGATTTCTTCATTGTGAATTTGCACAAGAATCTTGCCATTTTTTTCATAAACTTTTTGCACACCCTTTTTCTTTAATTCAAGCTGCTTGCTTTCGATCATTTCTTCAATCATCTCAATTGAAAAAGCTGGAGCGCGGTGACGAAAAATATTCCAATAAGGAAGTAAGCGCAAAAATAATTTCTTGTTTCTGGCATCGAGATTTTGCCAAAGTTCTGTGGTAATGTGACGAATAGAATCGATAATGTAGCACAAATCATATTGCGGATTTTGGCATAAAAAATTACGGATTTTTCTAGTTAAAAAAACTACGCCATTTTTAGCATCAGAAACTGAAATTAAATTTGGAACCGGATAAATTTTTGCAAAATGTTTTTTAGGAAGATTGCCGCGACGCGAAATTATAAAAACTTTTCCTGTGAATTTTTTTTTCGACAAACCAACTACAACATCAACAGCAGTAAGTCCCGAACCTATTAAACAAATTGTTTCATTGGTAAAATTTTTTTCGTGAAAGGTTTTTGGAAAATCCCAAATTTGCTTAACCAAATTTGGAGAATTTAGATCAAAAGGTAAATTACTTTGCTTGAAACTAGTGGCGATTAGAATTTCGTTGGCTTGAAAAGAGTTGTTACTTTTGGTTGTGATCACGCTAGATCCTGAAACAAATTCAGGATGATGATGTAAAATCACGTCATCCTGAACTTGTTTCAGGATTCGTTCACAAGGCAAAATCTCAATTACTTCATCTTCCACAAACTCAACTTCAATATTATTTTGCCGCGCTTCCACAAAAGCTTTTTGAGTAATTGCTTCTAAATATTCGCCGTAAATTCGGCGCGGCGCAAAACCATTTTCACCAATTTCTTTAAAAATTTCTGGATATTTTTTTTTAAAAAATTCACAAAAATCTTGAGGCTGATTAGAAAAAGCGCTCATCTTTTCCATCGGAACATTTAAAATATAATGCGGCGAAAAGCTTGAAAATGCTGGACCCAAACTATTTTGGTTATTTTTTTCAAAAATTATGATTTTGGAATTTTTAGAATTTTTTGCTAAATGCGCGAAGGCTAAACGTCCACAAAAACCGAATCCGACGATTGCGATTACTTTCATAAAATCTATTGATTTTGCTCGTTTGCTGCTGCAGCTTTTTTATTGCGGCGCTCCATCAACATTGCCACTCTTTTTTGCATTACTTCATTGATTTTTTTGACATGCTTACTGGTTGTAACTGTGAAGATGAAGGGAAAAAGCGAATGACAAAGCAATATTGTTCCAGCTAGAAAAAGCCATAAAGCGGTTGTAAAAGCAAAAAGAAAATGTTCGAAATAATTTTCTCCAGTTTCTTTAAGGTGAAAGTTTAAATTTAATTTAGTCATATGTTTTTTTAATAATTATCCGGTAACTCGCTCAACATCAGCGATTTTTTTTGAAGTGCGCAAAACAGACAAAATTTGTTCTAATTGGTCAACACTTTTTATTTCAATATCGATCGTTAATTCAAAAAAATCAGCTGAACGATTGGTCGTTTTAATATTGGTAATATTAACTTTTTTCTTAGCCAAAAGACTACTGATATCTGCAAGGCTTCCAAGTTTATTTTCAACAACCAAGCGCACGCGGCAAGCATATAATTCATCTCCTAATTCTTCATCACTTTTCCAACAAACATCTAAAATGCGTTGCGGCGTCAGAACAATATTTTTTAAATTGCGGCAAGTTTGACTGTGAATTGTTACTCCAGTTCCAGTATTAATTACGCCAATAATCGGATCACCCGGAATCGGATTGCAGCAACCGCCGTAATGCATTGCCATTCCTGCAACCAAGCCTTCAATCGGCAATGAATAATTAGAATTTTTTCTTTTTTCAGAAAATTGTTTGATGATTTTGCTTTGCTTAATTTCTTCTTGAAATTCGGGATAAGTTGCCTTCAGAACATCTTGTCTAGAAATAATACCTTCAGCGATTTTGACACATAAATCGGCAACGGTTTTTTTATGAAAAATCGGCAGTATTTTTTCTAAAATTTTGTCATTTAGTTCAAGATTTTTAGAAGCAAAAAATTTGTTTAAAATCGCGCGACCAAGCGAATTATATTCTTCGAATTTTTCGCTGCGGATAAAATTTTTAATCGAAGAACGCGCTTTAGAAGTAACGGCAAATTGCAACCAATTTGGCGATGGTTTAGTTTTTTTAGAAGTAATAATTTCAACCTGATCGCCATTTTCCAACTTCTGACGCAGCGGCACAATCATGCCATTTACTTTGGCGGAAATGCAGTTATTTCCAACTTGCGAGTGAACGGCATAAGCGAAATCAATTACGGTTGAGCCAGCGGGAAGATTGAAAATATCGCCATTTGGCGTGAAAGAAAAAACTTCATTTTTATGCATTTGAAGTTTGTGATTTTTTAAAACTTCGGTGGCACTTTCAGAATTTTCAAAAAGATTTATCAAATCGCGAATCCAGCGATATTGCTCATTTTCATGTTTAATTTTATCTGAAGTTTTGCTTTTTTCTTTATAACGCCAATGCGCCGCAACGCCTAATTCAGAAATTTCATGCATTCTGTGATCGCGAATCTGAATTTCGATCTTCTTGTTAAACGGTCCTAAAATCGCCATATGCAATGATTGGTAACCATTTTCTTTGGGAGTGCTAATATAATCTCGAAACGTGCCGGGAATCATGTTAAAGGTTGAATTTATCACGCCTAAAATTCGATAACATTGACCAACATCTTTGGTGACAATTCGAAAAGCCATAATGTCGTGCAAATTATGAAAACCGACATTTTGTTTACGCATTTTCATCCAGATTGAGTAGGGCTTTTTCTCGCGTCCTGAAAGAGTACAATCGATATTTTCGGATTTTAAAAGACTTTCCAAATCTTCGATAATTTTATCAATCAGGTTTTTATTTTTCTCGCGCAGCTCATTTAAGCGATCAACAATATATTTGTGATTTTCGGAATCGATAATTTCAAAAGCTAATTCCTGTAATTCATCCTTGATTTTATTGAGTCCAAGCCGACCGGCAAGTGGCGCGTAAATATCGAGACTTTCTTGCGCTTTTCTTACTTTTTTCTCGCGCGAAGGCACATAAAAAAGAGTTCGCATATTATGAACCCGATCAGCCAGTTTCACTAACAAAACGCGAATATCCTCCGACATTGCCAATGCGAGTTTGCGAAAATTTTCCGCAACTCTTTCGTTAGATGGAATTGATTCGATTTTTCCTAACTTGGTTACGCCATCAACTAATTTAGCAATTTCTTCACCAAACTCAGTTTCAATTTCATCAAGAGTAACTTCGGTATCTTCAACAACATCATGAAGAAGACCGGTAATTACAGATTCTTGGTCAAGTTTTAAATCAGCCAGAATTTCTGCAACTGCAAGTGGATGAGAAAAATATGGATCGCCAGAATGGCGTTTTTGATTTCCGTGAGACGATTTGGAGAGGATGTAGGCTTTCTGAATTAAAGATTCGTTTAGGTTTGGATGGTAAGTACGAACTTTGGCAATTAATTCAGAAGATGAGATCATTTAAAAAACAAAAATCGATACACAAATAACCTTCTTCATCCAAGATGGCGCGGATGAAGGTTGAATAGAATTATTAATCGTCTACTTGAATATTTTCATCAACGAAAGTGTCATCTTTCAACACAATATGAGTTTCGCCTTCTTCGTCAACTGACTCACTGATTTCATCATTCGAAGAAACAATTTCAACAACGCCGCGATTTTTAATTGAGCGAACGATATTTTGTTTAACATTATCAACATCAATCAAACCTTCAGCGATTTCACGAAGCGCGATAACCGCAGGTTTTTCTTTACGATCAAGAGAAGTTCCGGCTCCTGATAAAATGCTTTTAGCGCGGTTGCTAGCAACCAGACAAAGTTCAAAGCGGTTTGGAACAACTGTAACGCAGTCTTCAACGGTAATTCTTGCCATTGTGAAATTGGAATTTAGTTTTGTAAAGGAAGGTTAAAACAGGTCGCGAAACTTAATTACCCTAATTCTGCAAATCAACAAAAATTCATGACAATTACCATTCACAGCAAAGAAAATTTTGCCAAAATGCGCGCTGCCGGACTTTTAGCCGCGCAAATCCTCGACTTTATTACGCCTTATGTAAAAGAAGATGTAACAACCGATGAACTCAACATTTTATGCCACAATAAAATTATTGAAAACGGCGCGATCCCTGCCCCGCTTAATTATAAAGGCTTTCCTAAATCAATTTGTACTTCGATAAATCATGTTATTTGTCACGGCATTCCCAATGAAAAGCCATTGAAAGATGGCGATATTGTTAACATCGATGTCACCGTAATTTTAGACGGTTGGTATGGCGATACGAGTCGTATGTACTTTGTTGGAAATCCCTCAATTAAAGCCAAAAGATTAGTGCAGGTTACTTATGATTGTATGATGCTTGGAATTGATCAAGTCAAACCGGGCGCGCATTTAGGCGATATTGGCAATGCCATTCAAACTTATGCCGAAAAAAGCGGATTCTCAGTTGTTCGTGATTATTGCGGACATGGAATTGGCAGAATTTTTCACTGTGAGCCAAGTGTTTTACATTATGGCAAAAAAGGAACTGGAATTATTTTGGAAGAAGGAATGTTTTTTACAATTGAACCAATGATTAACGCTGGAAAACATGAAACAATTTTGAGTAAACATGACGGCTGGACGGTAACGACGCGCGATAAATCTTTATCAGCGCAATTTGAACATACGATTGGCGTTACAAAAGATGGTTTTGAAATTTTTACAGCGTCACCAAAAGGTTTGAATTTTCCGCCTTATAAAATTTAAAGATCGACATTAGGTAAATATAGAAACTAGCAAAAAAACTCGTGGTCATGCATTGCTGGGAGTGGGTTTGGATATATTTTGGCACAAAAAACTGCAAACTACGCTTGGACAAATTGTCTCAAGTTTAAAAATTATTTTGCGATTAAGATTTATGATTTTTAAAAAACTAAAATCTTATTAAACAAATCATTTAATTATGAAATTTTCTAAAAAATATTTTTTTGTCGCACTTCTTTTATTCGTACTTTCTTCAAAAGAAACTTTGGCTTGCGCTTGTGGTTGCGGCGTTTTCAGCGTTGGAACCAGCTCAATTTTACCAAATTGCGAAGGCGGAACAGCTTTCTTGCAATATGATTATATGAATCAAAGTCGCAATTGGCATAAAACCGATAATTCCAGCGGACATAATCACGATAAACGCATCAACACTCAAACTGTAACTGCTGGCATGCAATATATGTTTAGCCGCGATTGGGGTGCGGCGATTCGCGTTCCTTACATGACGCGTTACGTACAAAATCTGCCTCATTCCGGTGGCATGACCTATAACCGTCATAGCGCCATTGGCGATATTCGTGTTAATGGAATTTATTCCGGATTTTCTTCAGATATGTCGAGCGGATTAATTTTTGGTTTAAAACTTCCAACCGGCGACACCAATTCTAATGGCTTTGAACGCAATACTCAAATCGGCACCGGCAGCACTGATTCAATTTTAGGCGCTTATAAAGTGGGAAAAATTGATACTGCCGGAAAATTTAATTATTTCTTGCAAGGAACTTGGGAACATCCACTAACAATTCATCGCGGCTATCATCCCGGCGATGAAATTTCTGTTGCGACTGGTATTTATTACAATGCCGGATCGCATTTTGGCATGAAAAAAATCGCGCCAATTATGCAATTTATGGGTGCGAAAAAAACCCAAGATACAGGCTGGGCATCACCATCACATAATACCAATAGCGGATATACTCAAATATTTTTTGCACCAGCAATCGAATTTAGTTTTACGCAGTTTAAACTTTATACTGATGTGGAATTTCCGGTTTATCGAAATGTAAATGGCAATCAACTAGTGCCACAGAATTTATATAAGTTGATTTTGAGTTATAATTTTTAATATCAGCACATTAGAAACTAGCAAAAACGACATATGAGTTAGTTTGAAAATTTTTGAGAAATAGCCCCATTTTTTTAATTACGCTTTTTTACTCTACCGTTACTGATTTTGCTAAATTCCTCGGTTGGTCAACGTCATTTCCTTTGTATAAAGCAACATAATAAGCCAAAAGTTGTGTTGAAACCACTGGCAAAATTGCTTCTTGAATAATTCCATCAAGCTTAGGAATTTCAATTTTTCTCTTCGCCATTTTTCCAAATTGGGCGATTCCTTTTTTGTCACTAATGAAAATTATTTTTCCGCCGCGCGCGTTAACTTCTTGAGCGTTGGATAATGTTTTTTCAAACAAGTCATTATCTTTATTATGCGGTGCAATCACGATTACTGGCATTTTTTTATCAATTAGTGCGATAGTTCCGTGCTTTAATTCTCCGGCGGCAATTCCTTGCGCGTTAATGTAAGAAAGTTCACGGAATTTCAATGCTGCTTCAAAAGCTGTAATCTGCGAAATGCCGCGACCAATATATAAAACATGCTTCGCTGGCGTTAATGATTTGGCGATTTTTTTGATGTTTTTAATATGGTTCTTATCAAGCAAATGAGCCATTTTCACGCCACTTTCGGCGAGTTCCTGCAATAATTTTTCTTTTTCTTTAGCTAAAATTTTGCCTTTTATGCATCCAAAATGAATTGCCAAAAGTGACAAAACCGTGATTTGCGCCGTGTAAGCTTTGGTTGATGCTACGCCAATTTCAGGACCTGCAACTGTGCGAATTACTGCATCAGAAAGTTGCGCCATTGTGCTGTGCGCCACATTTACAATTGAGAGAATTTTTTGACCATTTTGCTTGGCAAATTTTAGTGCCGCTAAAGTATCAGCAGTTTCTCCCGACTGCGAAACAAAAATCATCAAATTATCATCGCGAAATGGATGAGCGCGATAACGAAATTCAGAAGCAATATCAACTTCAACTTCGACGCCGGCAATTTCTTCAATTAAGTATTTGGCGCACATGCCCGAATAATAAGAAGTTCCACAGGCAACAATTGTGATTTTGTTAATTTTTTTAAGATCAAAAGCAAAGTTCGGCAAATGAATCGAGGAATTACTCAAATCAACATATGCTTGAATTGTTTCTTCTAAAACTCGTGGCTGTTCATAAATTTCTTTGAGCATAAAATAATCGTAACCATCTTTGGAAACGCGGTTATTTTCAGCTTCCATTAATTTTGGCTCTTTGTGAATTGGCTTATTTTTAGCATCAAAAACTTCAATTTCACTTTTAGAAATAATAGCAAATTCTTCATCTTCCAAAGCAATGATTTTGCTGGTGTGATCCGACAATGCGTAATAATCAGAGGCGATATAATTTTCATTTTTACCAAGACCAATAACTAATGGCGAGCCGCGTTTGGCAACCGCAATTACATCTGGATGACCTTTAAAAATTACAGCGAGCGCAAAAGTTCCGTGAATTTCTTTGGCAGTTTCCAAAATTGATTTTTTGATGTCGCCAGTTTTTTCAAAATGATATTCAATTAAATGCGGCACAACTTCGGTGTCAGTTTGGCTTAAAAATTTAGCACCGCTTTTGGCTAATTTTTCTTTTAATTCCTGATGATTTTCAATAATGCCATTATGAACTACACAAACATTTGATGAAGCGTGCGGATGCGCATTTTGCTTGCTTGGACGACCATGAGTTGCCCAACGCGTGTGACCAATTCCAATGTTAGATTCCAATTTATTTTTTTTCAAAGCCGCTTCCAGCTTGGCTATTTTGCCCTCTTCCTTAACGGTTTTAAATTTATTTTTTTCAAGAACCGCAATTCCCGCCGAATCATAACCGCGATATTCCAGTTTTTTCAAACCTTCAAGAATGATCGAAACGGCATTTTTACTACCAACAACACCAACAATTCCGCACATGTTTTTAGAAATTTATTTTAAGAAAATATACAAAGCGTCGCAGCCTAGAAAGGCTTTAAGATAAGTAAATTGTAATGTTTTGTAAAATGAGCTTAAGCTAAAATAAGTTGCGCGAAAAAATCTAAAAATTAGAAGGTAGAATAAATATCTGCGCACTCATTTCCAATTCCCTAAATTTCAAAAATGAATAATTTAAAACACATTAAAGCCGGCTTGTTTATTGCTTTGGCAATGTGTTTTGTTGCGTCAAAAACTTGGGGCGAAATTGCCGAAGTTAAGATTAAAAAAATTGGCTTTAACGCCAAAAACCAGTTAGAAATTTTTATTTCCGAGAAAAGTGAATTTAAAATTTTTACCTTAGAAAACCCTTCCCGCCTTGTGATTGACATTGCTAATGCCGATTTTGAAAAAGCTACTTACCAACCGGCAATTCCTGCTTTTGCCACTTCCTTTCGAAGCCGCAAAGGCAATGGTTCGCTGCGTTTGGTTTTTGATTTGAATCAAAAAATTTCAGTACAAAAAACTAATTTTGAAAAAGGAAAAATTACTGCTGAATTAGTTGGAATTGAAAGCGGCGCACAAACAACAGCAGTTATAAAAGTTAAAACAATTGTAAAAAATGACGCAATTTCCAACAAGGTTGAGGAATTTGAAGTTCAAACTGAAAGAATTGTTAATCCCGATGGCTCCGCAAAATATATAGTAAGAAAAATTCCCAAAGGTGCTAATTACGAAACAAACGTAGTTTCAACTAAAAACTTCGCTGTTTTACAAAGAATGCCAATTATCGTAATCGATTCCGGCCATGGCGGCAAAGATCCGGGAACAATTGGAACTTTTGCCCGCACCAAAGAAAAAAACCTAACTTTGTCTTATGCTAAAGAACTTGGTAAACAGTTAATAAATACTAAACGCTACAAAGTTTATTTAACTCGCGATGACGATAATTTTATTCCTTTGCACAAGCGCGTAAAAATTGCCCGCAAGAAAAAAGCTGATTTATTTATTTCACTTCACGCCAACGCAATCGCTGATTCTCAAGTTGCTGGTTTTTCAATTTATACTTTATCCGAAAAATCTTCTGACAAACAGGCCGAATTATTAGCCCAAAAAGAAAACCGCGTTGACATTATTAACGGCATGAATTTTTCTGGCGCTAGTCAAGACATCATGAAAACTCTAATTGATTTATCGCAACGCGACACTATGAATGGCTCGGCGCGATTCGCTAATATCGCCATCAAATCAATTAAAAGTTCCGAAATAAATATTCTGCAAAACACTCACAGATTTGCCGGCTTTGCAGTTTTAACTGCGCCCGACATGATTTCGGTTTTGATTGAACTTGGATATTTATCGAGCAAAGAAGAAGAAAAACTTCTGAACAGCCTTACATACAAACGCAAAGTGGCAGAAAGTTTGACCAAAGCGATTGATGAATATTTTTCTAAAAACAAAACTTAAAAAAACAGTGACCAGATCAAGAAAAAAATTAAAAAAAACCTTAGGCGCATTATTTGCAGTCGGTATTTTTGCGACTCTTATTTTAATCACTTTTGGATTTTTCTTATTTAAAAAATATAGCGAAAATCTGCCTGATTACGAGCAGCTAAAAAATTACAATCCAATGATCACAACCCGTCTTTACGCGGCTGACGGCTCATTAATTAGTGAATTTTCTAAAGAAAAAAGAATCTTCGTTCCAATCGACACAATTCCAAAAGATTTAATTAACGCCTTTTTGGCGGCAGAAGATGCCAATTTCTACAAACATTCCGGCATTGATCCTTTGGCGATTTTTAGAACTTCGGTACAAAATTTCTTTTCAGTAATGAAAGGCGACAGTTCGATGGGTGGCGCTTCAACAATCACGCAGCAAGTTGTAAAAAACTTTTTATTAACCCGCGAGAGAACTTTTCAGCGTAAAATTAAGGAAGCGATTTTGGCTTTCCGCATGTCGCAAACTTTTTCTAAAGATCGCATTTTGGAACTTTATTTAAACCAAATTTATTTAGGCTCTGGCGCTTACGGCGTTGCAGCTGCAGCACAAGTTTATTTTAACAAATCAATTGATGATTTAACAATTGAAGAATCAGCTTTGCTAGCAACTTTACCAAAAGCTCCTTCCAAACTTGATCCGCGCAAAAATATTGAGAAAGCCAAAATTCGCCGTAATTGGGTAATTGAGCGCATGGTGGAAAATGGTTTTATCGATGAAAAAACCGGTATTGAAGCTTCAGAAAAGCCAATCTCGCTCAAAGTTAAAGACAGCGATGAATTTACCAAAGCTAACTTCTTTTCTGATTCAGTTAAAAAAGAATTAACTCAACTTTACGGTTCAGATTCAGTTTTTGAAAATGGCATTGTGGTTCGCACTACGCTTGATCCACGCCTGCAAAAAATTGCTTCAAAAGCATTTGATGCCGGCATTGAAGAATATGACCAAAAACATGGTTATCGCGGCGCTTTAACTAAAATTGATGCTAATGGAAATTGGCAAGAAGAGTTGCAAAAATTTGATCCAAAAAAACTTTACAAAGAAAGCTGGAGCAAAGCCATAATACTTTCTTTATCGAAAGACATCGCCGCAATTGGCGTTGAAAATGGCGCCTTAGGTTCGATTGAATTTTCTTCTTTGAAATGGGCACGCAAATATCGCAACGTTAATTCAGTTGGTCCAGCCCCAAAAAAGATCACCGATGTTTTGGCGGTTGGCGATGTTGTGTTAGTTGAAAAAGCCGAGAAAGGCGAAAATTATTTCTTGCGTCAAGTTCCAGAAGTTAACGGCGCACTTTTAGCAATGGATCCCCACACCGGCCGTGTTTTGGCAATGATGGGCGGTTATGTTGACACGCCAAACCAGTTTAACCGCGCCACGCAAGCGATGCGTCAACCTGGTTCAACCATGAAAACTTTTGGTTACATCGCTGCCCTTGAAAATGGCATGACTCCGGCAAGCGTGATTATGGATGAAGAAATTTCTCTTAATCAAGGTTTTGCGTTGCCGCCTTATCACCCAAGCAACTATTCTGGACAATATTACGGACCAACAACTTTGCGTATTGGTCTTGAACAATCGCGCAACGTTACAACTGTAAGAATGGCCGATCAAGTTGGCTTAGATAAAGTTGTTGATGTGGTCAAAAAATTCGGCGTTAGTGACAATCCACAAAAAATTTATTCCCTAGTTTTAGGTTCAACCGAAACAACAATGGTGCGCCTTGTTACTGCTTATTCTATGATGGTAAATGGTGGTAAAAAAATCTCGCCTTTGATGATTGAAAAAATTCAAGATCGCGACGGCAAAACGATTTATCGCCGCGATAAAAGAGAATGCAGATCTTGTTCAATTGCCAATCTCAATGATTATGTTTCAAAAGATGTCAGCGAATTGCCGGTGCCATTTTTAGATGAAACCAAAGAACAAGTTACTGATTCTGCAACCGCTTATCAAATCACTTCAATGCTACAAGGCGTTGTTGAACGTGGAACGGCGGCACGCGCTAAATCAGTTGGTAAAATTATCGGCGGTAAAACAGGTACGACAAATAATTCTTACGATTCTTGGTTCGTTGGCTTTTCACCAGATTTAGTAACCGCAGTTTACATTGGTTTTGACACGCCAAAAACTTTGGGCTCTGAAGAAACTGGTGCTTCGGTTGCGCTTCCTGTTTTCATCAACTTCATGAAAGAAGCTTTGAAAAATACTCCTTCAACTCCATTTCGCGTTCCTAACTCGGTTAAATTTGTAAAGATTGATCGCACAAGTGGAAAATATCCAACACCATTAACGCCTAAAGAACGAGTATTTTTTGAAGCTTTTAAAATGGATGACACGATTTCCAGCGCCGATTCATCGGATAATTCCAGTGACGACGCGGAAGAAGATGATGGATTTGGCAACAAAACCTCAGATTCAGATCCGACGGGAATTTATTAAAATATTCCCGATATTATGAAAAATTTTATCAAAAAGACAAATGGTATAGAAGAGCTTCTTTTTCTAAATTTATTTTGGGGTTGGGTTGATATGATTGGCATCCTAAAGAAGTCTCGAAGCCTTCGAATTTAAAAAGATTAAACTATTAAAAACTACCAAATGACCGCCTTACAAAATCTACTAAAAACCCTTCGCCAAAATTCTCAAACCAATCGCGAACAAGGCACTTATTTTGAAGATCTTGCAATTCAATATTTCAAGAACGAGCCATTTTACCAAAACCTTTACAGCCAAGTTTTATCATATTCAAATTGGGCAGATGAGCAAAATTTAGCTGGACAAAAAATAGATCGGCGCGACACAGGAATTGACTTAGTTGCCACAACTCACGGAACCAACGAATTCCACGCCATTCAATGCAAATTTTACGAAGAAACCTACCGCATTCAAAAATCTGACATCGACAGCTTTTTTACAGCCTCAGGCAAAAAACAATTCAGCCAAAGAATCATCATCACCACTACCAATAATTGGTCTGAACATGCTGAAGATGCGCTACAAAACCAGCAACCACCCGTCACCAAAATCGATCTAAACGATTTAGAAAATAGCCAAATTGATTGGTCAAAATACCAACCAAACCAGCAGCCAACCTTAAAGAAAAAGAAAGAGCTTCGCGACCATCAAAAAGCCGCCCTAAAATCAGTTGAAGAAGGTTTAGCAAAAGCGGCTCGCGGCAAGTTAATCATGGCTTGCGGCACAGGAAAAACTTTCACCTCTCTAAAAATTGCTGAAAAACTAGCGGGCAAAAACAAGCGAGTTTTGTTTTTAGTTCCTTCGCTTTCTCTACTTTCTCAAACCCTAACCGAATGGACGCAAGAAAGCGCAACGCCCCTAAACAGCTTTGCCGTTTGTTCTGACTCGGACGTTGGCAAAAAGCGCAAAAAAGACGATGAAGATGATGTAAAAACCTTCACTCACGAATTGCGCTACCCTGCAACCACAAACTCTGCGCGCCTAGCTTTTGAAATGCAAAAACGCCACGACTCGCACCACATGAGCGTTGTATTTTCAACCTACCACTCAATTGAAGTAATCTCAAAAGCCCAAAAAAATCACGGGCTTGAAGATTTTGATTTAATCATTTGCGACGAAGCCCACCGCACCACGGGACAAACTTTTGACGACAAAGATGAGTCAAATTTTGTACAAGTGCACGATGCCAATTTTATCAAATCAGCCAAGCGCCTTTACATGACGGCAACACCGCGCATCTACGGCAATGAAGCCAAAGCCGTTGCTGAAAAAGACAAAATCGCCATTTGTTCAATGGATGACGAAGCGCTTTACGGCGAGACACTTTTCACCATCAATTTTTCTGAAGCCGTAAAACAAGGCTTACTGGTTGATTACAAAGTAATCGTCTTGGCCGTTGATTCTCAACATGTCAGCGACCGCCTTCAACATTTATTAAAAGACGAAAACAACGCGCTTAAAGTTGACGATGCCGCCAGAATTATCGGCTGCTGGAAAGCGCTTTCAAAACAAGACACTCAAGAAGATTTAACCGACGACCAAAACCCAATGCGCCGCGCAGTTGCATTTTGCCAAGTGATTGAGCCACAAAGCACCACTTCCAAAACCAACAAAGTCAGCTCCAAAAAAATCTCCAGCATGTTTTCAGCTGTTGTTGAAGAATATAAAAAACAAGAAGCTGCCAGCGACCAACTCGCAACCAAACTAGTTTGCGAAGCAGCACACGTTGACGGCTCAATGAATGCCAGCCAAAAAGAAGAAAAACTAAATTGGTTAAAAGAAGAAGCCCCACAAAACACCTGCCGCATTTTAAGCAACGTGCGCTGCCTTTCTGAAGGTGTTGACGTGCCAGCTTTGGACGCAGTTTTATTTTTAACCCCAAGAAATTCTCAAGTTGATGTGGTGCAATCTGTTGGGCGCGTAATGCGCAAAGCCGAAGGCAAAAAACGCGGCTACGTAATTTTGCCGGTGGTGATTCCTTCAGGAATGGAGGCGCATGAAAGCCTCGATAAAAACCAAAATTACAAAGTGGTTTGGCAAGTTTTAAACGCCTTGCGCTCGCACGATGACCGTTTCGACGCTCTCACAAATAAACTTGATCTCGGTGTTCGTGATCCAAACAAATTAGAAATTATTTTGGTTAATGGCAAAAAAGACAAAATGGAAGTGACTGATGAAGTTAAAAAACTTTCTAACAAAAAATTACCAAAATCATTAAGTGTCGATCAAGCACAAAATAGCTTTGGTATTGGTGAGGCGGCGCAAAATCGCAGCTCAACTACTAGCACTCAAGCCAACTTTAAATTTGAAGTAAGCGAAATCGAGCGCGCCATTTACGCCCAAGTTGTTAAAAAATGCGGCAATCGCAGCCATTGGGAAGATTGGGCAAACGACATTTCAACAATTGCCAAAAAACATATCGAGCGCATTAACTCAATTTTAAAGAACCCAGACAACACCAAAGAAATTAAAGCTTTTGAAGAGTTTTTAGAAGAACTGCGCGACGACCTAAACAACCAAATCACCAGCGACGAAGCAATTGAAATGCTCGCCCAACATTTAATCACCAAACCAGTTTTTGACGCGCTTTTTGAAGGCTACAGCTTTGCCAAAAACAACCCAGTTTCAAAAGCCATGCAAGGCGTGATTGAAGTTTTAAGTCAGCACCATTTGGAAAAAGAAGCCGACACTTTGCAAAAATTCTACGACAGCGTCAAACAGCGCGCTGCCAACATTAACGACGTGGCAGCCAAACAAAAAATCATCATCGAGCTTTACGATAAATTTTTCAAAAACGCCTTTCCAAAAATGACCGAGCGTTTGGGAATTGTTTACACACCAGTTGAGGTGGTTGACTTCATCATTCACTCAGTAAACGACGCACTGAAAAACGAATTCGGACAAACCTTAGGCAGCGAAAATGTTCACATCATCGACCCTTTCACAGGAACTGGCACCTTCATCACCCGCCTAATGCAAAGCGGCTTAATTTCAAAAGAACAACTCGCCCACAAATACACTCACGAAATCCACGCCAACGAAATTGTGCTTTTAGCTTACTACATCGCCGCCATCAACATCGAGTCAGTTTACCACGACATCATGGGTGGCGACTACAAACCGTTTGATGGAATTTGCCTAACCGACACTTTCGCGCTTTACGAAAAAGAAGATTTAATCAGCGAGATTTTGGTGGATAACAGCGCGCGCCGTAAGCGGCAGAAGAAGCTGGACATTCGCGTGATTATTGGCAACCCGCCTTATTCATCGGGGCAAAAAAGTGAAAACGACAACAACGCCAACATCGAATATGAAAAGCTGGATGAAAGCATTCGCGAAACTTACGCCAAAAACTCGCAAGCAACTCTACAAAAAAATCTTTATGATTCTTACATTCGCTCAATTCGCTGGGCGAGTGATCGTATAAAAGACGCGGGCGTGATTGGGTTTGTGACCAATGCCAGTTTTATCGACAGCAATTCAAGCGACGGACTTCGCAAATGTTTGGCACAAGAATTTTCGAGTATTTACATTTTTCACTTGCGCGGCAATCAACGTACTTCGGGCGAACTTTCGCGCCAAGAAGGTGGCAAAATTTTTGGCGGCGGCTCGCGCGCCCCAATCGCCATCACAATTTTAGTTAAAAACCCCAAAGCCAAAGAAACTGGAAAAATTTATTTCTGCGACATTGGCGATTATTTAAGCCGCCAAGAAAAACTCGAAAAAATCAACCAGTTAAAAAGTATTGAAGGAATTTTAGCCGATAATTTATGGCAAGAAATTTTGCCAGATTCTCACGGCGATTGGCTAAATCAGCGCGACGAAACTTTTTCTAATCACATTTCTTTGGGCGACAAAAAAAACAAAAATGAGGCGGTGATTTTTGAAAATTATTCACAAGGCGTTTTAACCAGTCGCGACGCTTGGTGTTATAATTTTTCTAAAAATCAGCTCGCCAAAAACATGAGTAGCACAATTGATTTTTATAGCAGCGAAGTATTGCGCTATGGGGCAGCACGCGATGGTTTGGCAAAAGAAAATTTCCCTAAAATTGATGATTTTGTTGCCAGCGATTCAAAGAGAATTAGTTGGAGCGGAAGTTTAAAAAATAGCCTGTCAAAAAACCAATTTCTTGAGTTTAAGGAATGTGAATTGATTCAAAGTCTTTATCGACCATTTAGCAAGCAATGGAGCTATTTTAGCAAAGATTTTAGTGAGCGTCGCTATCAAATGCCGCAGATTTTTCCTGCTGCTTCGGTTAAAAATTTGGTGATTTGTTTGACTGGTTTGGGAGTTACAAAAGGATTTTCGGCTTTGATAACAAATTCTCTTCCAGATGTTCAATTGCAAGCAAACGGTCAGTCTTTCCCACTCAAACTTTTCGAGCCAAAAAAATCTCAAACCAATTCGCCGCAAAACCAAGATTCAAGCCAATTGGCAAAGCCAGTTTCGCAAGATGAAATGTTTGATTTGGCGCCGTCAAAAACCGCCGATTTATTCGACGAAAAAACCGAAGGAAATTTTGTGGTGAAAGATGGCATTACTGACGCTGGTTTGGCGCATTTTTCTAAAAACTACGCCGGTGAAAAAATTTCAAAGGAAGATGTTTTTTACTACATTTACGGGCTTTTGCACTCGGAAGATTACAAACAAAAATTCGCCGACAATCTTGCAAAAGAATTGCCGCGCATTCCGTGCGTAAAAAAGTCAGCAGACTTTTGGCATTTTAGCAAAGCGGGGCGCGAGCTTGCGGAACTTCACATCAATTACGAAAAGGCTTCGCCTTTTGCGGCAAATTTTGCTGGTGGAAATTTGGCAATTGAAATGCTGAAAGACTCAGATTTCAGAGTCGAAAAAATGAAGTTTGCCAAAGTTGGAAAAGAAACCGACAAAACAAAAGTGATCTACAATTCCAAAATCACTGTCGAAAATATTCCGCTCGAAGCCTACGAATATGTGATCAACGGCAAACCAGCAATTGAGTGGGTAATGGAGCGCCAAGGCATTTCAACTCACAAAGAAAGCGGCATTGTCAACAGCGCCAACCTCTTCGCAATTGAAACCATGAACAACGCCCGTTACCCACTTGATCTACTTTTGCGAGTAATCACAGTGAGCATTGAAACCATAAAAATTGTGCGGGCGCTGCCAAGATTGGAGATTTAGAATTATCTGCTTAATTTTAGGTCTTTAATTTCCTGCATCATTTCTTTCAAAAGTTGGTTGGTATCAATTTCATTTTCTGCATTTTTAAGCCCTTAAACAATCTCACCTTGTCTA
>CAMAXU010000026.1 GCA_945862455.1 Rickettsia typhi
TCGTGAAGACGGGATGACAAGTTGAAAGTTGGTGCTCCTAACTAAAAACTTGTCACCCCGTCTTCGCGACGGGGTCGATAGGAACTTGAATATAAAGAATAATTTTACATTTTAAGAAAATCCTAATTTTAAATCAAAATTAATTTATGCCCGAATTACCAGAAGTTGAAACTGTACGCAAAGGTTTACAGAATTTAGAAGGCAAAAAAGTAAATCAAGTTTTTCGCTCCGATAAAAAAATGCGAATTGTCTCAACGCTTGATTTAGAAGAATTAAAAAATGCTAAAATTCTAGAAATCGCTCGCCGCGCCCGTTATTTAATCATTCATTTTAACAATAAAAAAAGCCTAATAATTCATTTAGGAATGAGCGGAAAAATTACGCTGCAACATGAATTTAATAAATTAAAACATGATCATTTTGCTTTAGAATTTGCCAATTTATGGCTGATTTTCAATGATCCGCGCCGCTTTGGTTTTATTGATCTCATCGAAACCAAAAATCTGAAAAATCATAAAATGCTCTCCAAACTTGGGCCAGAACCACTTTCTGATGAATTTAATTTAAGTGATTTGAAAGAAAAATTAAGTCGTAAAAAAATGAATATCAAAACCACAATGATGGATAATGAAATTGTTGTCGGAGTTGGAAATATCTATATCAATGAATCGCTTTTTGATTCAAAAATTTCTCCCCTGCGCGACGCTAATTCACTTTCTGATGCAGAATTAAAAAAACTGATTTCTTCCATTAAAAAAATTATCGCCAAAGCCATTGAACTTGGCGGCTCTTCAATTAACGATTATGTTGATGCTAAAGGAGATTTGGGAAATTTTCAAAATAGTTTTAAGGTTTATGGGCGGGAAAATAAAAAATCTTGCTCTAATTCTGAGGGAAATTGTTTGCTTTGTAAAAATTTAATCAGAAAGATCAAACAAAATGGTCGATCATCCTTTTATTGCGCCCAATGTCAGAAATAATATGAAAAAAATTCTTGCTTTAATTCCGCTTACTTTTTTGATTTTTTCTTGTGCAAAAACGTTGCAAAACAACATTTCGCAAAAAAAAGAACCTGTTGAAATCCGCGTTTCGGAAGATTTTGTCCAAGGCAGTGAAGATATTCCGCTTTTATTGGGAATGAATAAAATTTTTGATGATAGTTTAGGCTTCGATTCAAGCTCGGGAAGCATCATGACTTCGAGTTATGAAACTCAAATTGATTTGGAAAGAGTGAAAAACTTTTACCACAAAACTTTACCACAAATGGGTTGGAAACTGGTTTCAAGCGATATTGCAAAATCAAAATTTAAACGTGAGAAAGAAAAGTTGGAAATCGATTTTGTTAATCAGAATGGGAAAAATATTGTGAGATTTTTTCTTTCGTCAGCGGTTTAAATATAAAACTCATAATCCTAATACGCCAAGAGCTGTTTAAGAACTTTTTCTACATCAACTTCAAATTCCCGTAATCCACATCGCGATGATATTTTCGCTTTGTAAAAGCCAATATTAATCCAAAACAAATCGCCATCGACATCATTGACGAACCGCCGTAACTAATAAAAGGAAGAGTCATCCCTTTCGTCGGAAGCAGTTTCAAACTAACGCCAATATTTACCACAACCTGCATCGTAAATTGCATCATCAATCCGCATAAAGAAAGATATACAAACATATCCTCTTCATCCAACGCCCTTTTGATTATACGCGTGATTAAATAAGCAAAAATTATCACCAGAATTGCACAAGAAATTATTCCATATTCTTCACCGACAACGGCAAAAATAAAATCGGTATGAGCATCAGGAATGAATTTTTTCACGACTCCATTTCCCGGTCCCGTTCCAAAGAAAGAGCCATTCACGAAGGCGTCGATAGATCTTTCAGCCTGATAATTTTTTTCGCCAGAATCCAAAAATTTATTAATGCGATCTTCAACGTGAGGAAAAACCAGATAAGCTCCAATACCCCCGAACACGCCTAAAACCGCAATTCCGCAAATAAATTGCAGCGGCAAACCATAAGCAAAAAGTTGTGCTACCCACAAAACTGTTAAAGTTAAAGTCATTCCAAAGTCAGGCTGTAGTAAGAGCAAGCAAAGAATTATAAAATAAAGCGTGATCGAAATTCCATATTTCTGTTTCCAATCTGCAAAATGAAGACGCTGCAAAATGAAAGCGTTGCAAATAATAAAAAATGTCTTGGCAAACTCAGATGGTTGTAGCGTGAAACCCAAAATTGAAATCCATCTTTTTGCACCTTTAGCTTCGGATCCAAAAAGCAAAACCATAATCAAAAGCATGATTGTTGCAAGTAACGCAATTGAAGCAAAAACCTTGATTTTTTGTTGATCTAAAAAAGAAATACTCACCAGTAAAACCAAGGCAATGCCGGCGAAAATCATCTGCTTTTTTAAAAAGAAAAACTTATCAACATTGATTTTTTTAGCGATCGCCGGACTTGAAGTTGCAGTCATCATCAAGCCGAAAATGATGATTCCAAGCACAATCAGAAAATTTATTTTATCAATATCGATCCACCATTTTTTAAAAATATTAAGGTAGCGACGATCGAATGTAGTATTGGATTGAATATCCCAGCTATCCATGATTTTATTGGTTTTGGAGAGGTTTTTAAAAAGAGAATTAAGCGATTAAAAACTTTTATTTAAAATTTTCCATTCTTTAATATTTAAATTCAAACTTCATTTGAATTTAGTTTCATTTGAATTGCTGCGCGCGGAATAAAACCGCGCATCCGCAACAGATTTTTACTTTGTTACATAAAGATTCTACTTTTTAAATAATCATGCAAAAAAAATCATCTAACAAAATGTGGGGCGGGCGCTTTGATGCCAAGCCTTCCGACTTGATGCAAGAAATTAACCAATCAATCACATTTGATAAAAAGCTTTACAAGCAAGATGTTAAAGGCTCAACGGCGCACGCCAAAATGCTGGGCAAAATCGGTGTACTTACAAAATCTGAGTCAGAAAAAATTATTGCCAACTTAAAAAAAATCGAAAAAGAAATCGATTCCAACAATTTTAATTTCAAAATTGAACTTGAAGATATTCACATGAATATCGAATCTCGTTTAAGAGAAATTATTGGTGAAACTGCTGGAAAACTGCACACCGCGCGCTCGCGCAATGACCAAGTTGCGGTAGATTTTCGTCTTTTTGTGCGCGATGAAATTGACGAAATTTCGCAATTGCTTTTAGATTTGCAAAAAAATCTGGTCAAAAAAGCTGATGAAAATTTAAACGTAATTTTACCCGGATTTACCCATTTACAAGTTGCGCAACCTGTACTTTTTTCACATCATTTATTGGCCTATTTTGAAATGTTTAAACGTGACCTTTCTCGTTTAAAAGATTTACGTATTAGAATGAATGAATGTCCTTTAGGCGCTTGTGCATTGGCTGGAACGTCATTTCCAATTGATCGTATTTTTGTTGCTAAAGAACTTGGTTTTGATCGCCCAACCTCTAATTCAATGGATTCAGTTTCCGATCGTGATTTTGCAATTGAATTCCTTTTTTGCCTTTCGCTAATCGCCACCCATTTATCGCGCCTTGCTGAAGAAATTGTAATTTGGATGAGCAAAGGTTTTGAATTTATCAAACTTTCCGACGCCTTTACTTCCGGCTCTTCAATCATGCCCCAAAAGAAAAATCCTGATGCTGCAGAATTAATTCGCGGCAAATCTGGTCGCATTTTTGGTTCATTAATTTCACTGCTTACAACCATCAAAGGACTTACTCTCACTTATTCCAAAGACATGCAGGAAGATAAAGAGCCAGTATTTGATGCTTCCAAAAATTCTCGCCTTTGCCTGCGCGCAATGTCAGGTATGATTGCCGATATGAAAGTGAATAAAGAAAATATGTTAAAAATGGCGGCAAGCGGCTATTCAACGGCAACTGATTTGGCTGATTGGTTGGTCAAAAATCTAAAAATGCCTTTCCGTGACGCCCATCATGTTACTGGAACTTTGGTAAAAATTGCTGAAAATAAAGGTTTAGATTTACATGAATTAAAACTTTCTGAAATGCAAAAAGTTGAGAAAAAAATTACTGCGAAAATTTTTGAAGTTTTAACAGTTGAAAATTCTGTAGCCAGCCGCACCTCAATTGGCGGTACTTCGCAGGTTAGAGTGAAGGAAGAAATCGCGAAAGCTAAAAAATTTCTGAAATAATTTATGAAAATTAAATCAATTTTTTGTTTGATTTTGATTGCGCTTTTTGCTTTCACAGCTTGCGGCAGAAAAGGTCCGCTTGAACATTTAAAAGATGAAAAACGCCCGAAGTTTGATAATGTTTCGGATGAGATGTAACTAATTTTAGTTTGGTAACAGACCCTTAGGTCATCGAGCAAAGCATTTTAGTGCGTCGTCGAGATGCTAGCTCGATGACATAAAGTGCCACTAAAAAATTTCTGCAATAATTTTCTTCACCTGCTTAATTGTAGAAGCTTTAGTCAGCGAATTATTAATCACAAAATCGGCTTGTTTTTCTCTTTTTAGATTATCGATTTGTTTAGATTTTATTTTCTCAAATTTGCGAATTAAATTTTCTTTTTCATATAGAAAATTTTCTGGATCAGTTTTTTTGGCGCGTATTAAAAAACGTTTTTTTTGCACCTCATCCGACACAATAATCGCTACTACTTTATCACATTTATAGCTTTGTGTCTCTAGCAACAATGGAATATTCAAAACTACTAATTTCTTTTTTTCCTTCACAGCTTTTTGCAAAAATATCTGATATTCTTCACGAACTTTAACATGAATAATTTTTTCCAGAATTTTTAATTTTTGCGGATCTGAAAAAACAATTTGTCCTAAAAGTTTGCGACTGATTTTTTTACCAATTACACTTTCGGGGAAATTTTCTTTGACTTCTTTAATCGCTTCAGCGTGCGATTCCAACAGTTCGTGAACTTCTTTATCAGCATCAAAAACCGCCGCACCGTTTTTTTGGAAAATTTCTGCAACAAAATTTTTTCCTGAAGCAATTCCTCCCGTAAGGCCGATTATTTTCATTTTTTATTTCAATTCTTCGGGAATTTCAACTTGGCAAAATTTTAATTTTTCGCATAAATCATTTTGTAATTTTTCCAAATCTTCCGGCGATTTACCTTCACATCTTGCCACCAAAACTGATTGGGTATTTGAAGCCCGAATCAACCACCAACCCTCTTTAGAATTGGCGCGAATGCCGTCAGTATCTTCAAATTTAACGCCGCTTTTTTGCAAATTATTTTTTAACTCTTCAACAATTTGAAATTTTCTTTCTTCCAAACATTCAATGCGAATTTCTGGCGTTGAAAAAGTTTGCGGCAATGATTTTCTTAAATAAGAAAGCGAATGCGTTGATTCTTCAACAATGTTGATAATACGAATTGCAGCATAAAGCGCATCGTCAAAACCATAATATTTATCAGCAAAAAATATGTGGCCGCTCATTTCGCCAGCAAGCACCGCTTTGGTTTCTTTCATTTTAGCTTTAACCAAAGAATGCCCAGTTTTCCACATTACCGCTTTGCCACCAGCTTTGGTGATTTCATCGAATAAAACATTGCTGGCTTTAACGTCAGCTATAATTGTCGCACCTTGCTTGGTTTTTAAAATTTCGCGAGCGTAGAAAACCATTAATTGATCGCCCCAGATAATTTCGCCTTCATTATCAACCACGCCAATACGGTCGCCATCGCCGTCAAAAGCAATTCCCAAATCGCAGCCTTCATCAAGAACAACTTTGATTAAATCTTCTAAATTTTTCGGAACTGTCGGGTCGGGATGATGATTTGGGAAATCGCCGTCAATATCAGCAAAAAGCAAAATATGCTCGGCATCAATTCTTTTGCTAAGTTCGGTCATAATTTCCCCAGCCGCGCCGTTGCCGGCATCCCAAGCAATTTTTAATTTTTTCTTTGGTTTAAATGCGTCAACTTCATCAAGCAAATGGCTTTCGCTTTTGGCTAAAATGCAATCAGCTAAAATTCTTTCGATGTAATCATCTTTTATATCGCATTTTTCCAGAGTGCCTACGCCTTCAACAAAATCAGCGTTTTTGGCAAGATCGGCAAGACCCAAAATATCATCGCCAAAAAATGGACGCTCGCGCAACATCATTTTAAAACCATTATGATCTTTGGGATTGTGAGAACCAGTAACCATAATTCCGGCATCGCAATGCAAATGAAAAACCGAAAAATAAAGCATTGGCGTTGGTCCCATGCCAACGTCGAAAACTTCTAATCCCGATTCAACCAAAGCTTTGATTAATTGCTCTTTTAAGGCTGGAGAACTCACGCGACCATCGCAGGCGATTGAAATTTTTTTCTTATTATTTTTAGCAAGAAAACTAGCGAAAGATTTACCGACAAAAAATGCATCTTTGTCAAAAAGCGTTTTGTCATAAAGACCACGAATATCGTAGGCACGCAGGATTGAGTCGTGGAATTTATGATTAGTCATTTTTGAATTTGATCAAAATTTATTATTAATTTTTCCAACCTCTGGGCTTGACGCTGAGGCGAATTTTTTTACTTCCATTCGGCCCGCCAAAAATGCGGCGCGACCTGCTTCAATTGCAAGTTTCATAGCATGTGCCATCAAAATTGGGTTTTTGGCTTTGGCGATTGCAGTATTCATCAAAACGCCGTCGCAACCAATTTCCATAGCAATTGCCGCGTCACTTGCGGTTCCAACTCCAGCATCAACTAAAACCGGAACTTTTGATTGTTCAACAATAAATTCGATATTTAAACGATTTTGAATTCCCAAGCCTGAGCCAATTGGTGCCGCTAAAGGCATGATTGCGCAGCAACCGATATCTTCCAATTCTTTTGCAACAATTGGATCATCAGAAGTGTAAACCATTACGTCAAAACCTTCTTTAATCAATAATTCTGCAGCTTTAATAGTTTCTACAACTTTTGGATAAAGAGTTTTTTCGTCAGCCAAAACTTCCAGTTTTACTAAATTCCAACCTCCGGCTGCGCGGGCTAAACGCAAAGTACGAACTGCATCTTCGGCGGTGAAACATCCGGCGGTATTTGGCAAGTAAGTGAATTTTTTTGGATCTAAAAAATCTTGCAACATTGGCTCACTTTTTTTTTCAATATTAACGCGGCGAACTGCAACAGTAACAATTTCAGCACCGGAAGCATTGATTGCGGCCGCAGTTTCCTGAAAATCTTTATATTTTCCAGTGCCAACTAAAAGGCGGGAAGCAAATTGGCGGCCGGCGATGGTGAAAAAGTCGTTGTTCATTTTAGTTAAAACTTATGCGGAAATACTGAAATCAAAAATAAAACTAAAGGCGCTACAAACATCATTCCGTCAAGTCGGTCAAGCACTCCGCCATGTCCGGGAATAATATTTCCCGAATCTTTTACGCCAAAAATTCTTTTAATTTTGGATTCAAACAAATCACTCGCTTGTTCAAGTAAAGCGATAAAAAGACTGATAAAAACGAAAAAGAAAACTCCACCTTGGAACATGAACGAACTCATAAAACCAATTAACATGCTTGCAATTACACCGCCCGCCAATCCAGACCAAGTTTTATTTGGACTGATACTTGGCGCCAATTTTGGTCCGCCGAAACTTCTGCCGGCAAAAAATGCAAAAATATCAGTCGCCCAAATTACAGCAAACATCCACAATAAAACATCGGCATCATAAAGGCGAATTTTGATTACGGCGTAAATTGGAATTAAGATGTAGAAAAATCCGATGATGCGCCATTTTTTTTGATCTTTGGCGGTTTTAACAATATCGAGCCATTCAATCGTCATTAAAATTGCCAAAGCAATTGCGATAAAAATAAAAACGCTTTTAGAAAAAAAGATCGCATAAACTGCCAGAGGAATCAGAATTATAGAGCTTGTAACGCGCTGTTTGGTGTTATCTTTCGGATCAAGAAAATGAACGTAAGAAATTAATTTATTGAACAAACCAGCAAAGAAAAAATAAATTTTTTCGCAGGCATTTTGTATATTATTAACCAAATTTTTGGTTTTATCTTTTTCCATAACGCCTCTCTCTTTTGTTGAATTCTGAAATCGCCTGCATCAATTCGCTTTTATTGAAATCAGGCCAGTAAGTTTTGGTAAAATAAAATTCAGCGTAAGCAAGTTGCCAAAGCAGAAAATTACTTAATCTCAAATCGCCGGCGGTTCTAATTAGAAGGTCGGGATCGGGAATTTTTGGGTTATAAAGATTTTGTGAAAAAATTTCGGCATTAATTTCATCAACGCTAATTTTGCCTTGACTAACATCAAGCGCTATCTTTTTTGCAGCATCAACAATTTCTTGTCTTGAGCCGTAACTAAAAGCGACATTTAAAGTTAAAGCTTGGTGATTTTTGGTTTGATTTTGAATAGCAACAATTTTTTCTTTTGTGGAATTGGGAAGTTTTTCTAAATTTCCTGAGATTACAATTTTGACATCTTTTTCAATTAGCGGCTTGGTTTCTTTTTCTAAATATTCATCCAACAACTTCATCAAATAGCTAACTTCATCTTGCGGACGATCCCAATTTTCAGAAGAAAATGCGTAAATTGTGAGATTTTTTACACCGATTTCAATACAACTTTCGGCGATTTTTCTAACATTTTCCGAACCACTTTTGTGACCCAAAGCCAAAGGCAGTTTTTTTGCTTTGGCCCATCTGGCGTTGCCATCCATAATGACGGCAATGTGAACTGGAATCTTTAAATCAAAAACTTCTTCAATATTTTTTTTGCGGAGGAAAAACATTAAATCTTCATTAATTCTTTTTCTTTTGCTGTGATTACATCATCAATTTTTTTGATAAATTCATCAGTGATTTTTTGCACAATTTCATTGAAAGAATGAATTTGATCTTTCGACGCAGCTAATTCTTTTTCTTTTTTCTTAAAATCATCAAGAACGTCACGGCGCACGTTGCGCAATGCAACTTTTTTATCTTCGCCATATTTTTTAGCTAATTTCACCATTTCTTTACGACGCTCTTCACTTAATTTTGGAATCATAATGCGAATTGTCATGCCGTCAACCAATGGGTTGAAACCGAGATTAGAATTGATGATTGCTTTTTCAACAGCGCGTAAATTTTCGCGATCCCAAACCTGAATTGACAATGTAGTAGCTTCGGGAACTGAAACGCTGGCAACTTGTGAAAGTGGCATGAAACTGCCGTAAACTTCAACTTTAACTGGGTCTAAAAGATTAGGAGTGGCGCGGCCCGTTGAAATGCTGTCCATGTCGCGTTTTAGAGAGTTCATGGTGTCTTCCATTTTCTTGCGGGTTTTGTCTGCTAGTTCGTTAATCATAAATATTTAATTAATTACAGTAAATTTTCCTCTGCCTTGCACTACTTCTTGTAAAGCATTCTCACCTTTGATTGAAAAAACTACGATTGGAAGTTTATTGTCTTTAGCCAGAGTAATTGCGGTTTGATCCATAACTTTCAGATCTTGTTTTAACACGTCGATATATTTTAGTTTTTCGTAGCGTGTGGCAGTTTTATCAAGTTTTGGATCTGCAGTATAAACGCCATCAACTTGCGTGCCTTTTAAAATGCCGTCGCAGCCCATTTCAACGGCGCGCAAAACTGCGGCAGTATCAGTTGTGAAAAATGGATTTCCGGTTCCGGCGGAAAAAATTACAATACGATTTCTTTCTAAATGTCGCGCAGCACGACGTTTTATGTAAGGTTCACAAACGCTATTCATTGGAATTGCCGAAAGCATGCGAGTTTCAATCTTTTTTTTCTCCAATGCACTTTGTAAAGCCAAACCATTAATACAGGTTGCAAGCATGCCCATATAATCAGCAGTTACGCGCTCGATTCCCGCTGCAGCTTGCGAGATGCCACGAAAAATATTTCCACCGCCAACAACAACGCAGATTTCACAACCTAATTTATGTGCTGAAATTATTTGATTACAGATTTTTTCAATTGCATCAACATCATGACCAAAAGCCTTGTCACCCATCATCGCTTCGCCTGATACTTTAAAAAGAATTCTTTTAAATTTTAAATCGGTTTTGTTGGGCATAGAAATATAAAACTGGAAATAATTACTACTACTTATGGCGCATTTTAAGCTTATAAATCCTTAAAATGCGCCAAGAAAACTATTTAGTCATTGATGCAACTTCGGCGGCAAAGTCATTTTCTTTTTTCTCGATACCTTCGCCAAGAATGAAAAGTTTGAAACCAGTAACTTTTGTTTCACCATTTTCTTTGGCAAAATTATTAACCACATCTTTGATTTTTAATTTGTCATCCATTACGAAAAGTTGTTCCAAAAGAACCACTTCTTCATAATATTTTCTGATACGACCTTCGATCATTTTGTCGATGATACTTTCAGGTTTTCCAGAAGCGCGAGCTTGATCTTTCAAGATTTCAGTTTCGCGATTCAATTTTTCAGCATCAACCAAAGAAATATCCAAAGCATCAGGTTTCGCAGCAGCAATATGCATGGCGATTTGTTTGCCAATTTCTTCCAATTTTTCTTTTGGAGCAGCAGATTCAAAAGCAACCAAAACTGCGATTTTACCAATATTTGGGGCAATTGCATTGTGAACATAGCTAATGATTGAGCCGTTAGAAACTGACAATCCGTCAACTCTTCTAACATTGATATTTTCGCCAATTACACCGATTTGATTTTTAACTTCTTCATCAACCGAGTGAGAAGTGCCGGTGAATTGAGCAGCTTTTAATTTTTCGATTTCGTTATTCGCCAAAGCAAGTTTAGTAACTATAGCAGTGAAATCTTGGAATTTTTGATTACGAGCAACGAAATCAGTTTCAGAATTAACTTCAACGATGGCGGCTTTATTGCCTTCAACATAAACAGCAACAGCGCCTTCAGAAGTTACGCGACCGCTTTTTTTAACTGCAGAAGAGAGGCCTTTTTTTCTTAGCCAATCAACTGATTTTTCAAAATCATCAGCATTTGCAGCCAAAGCTTTATTGCAATCTGATATACCACAACCAGTGGCTTCACGGAGTTTTTTAATGAGAGCTAGATCTGCCATATTTTGGGGAAATTTAAATGTTTAAAATGTTTGTTCGGTCACCTTGGACTTGTCGAAGGGTGACTATTGAAAGGTTTTGAAGCCTGTTTGAAATTAAAAAACTAACTTCCAAACCTTCCAATTATTAATTTTTGCCAGCTGGTTTTTTTGCAGCAGGCTTTTTAGCAGCTGATTTTTTAACTTCAGATTTTTCTTCAGTTTTTTTCACGATTTCTTTTTTCTTAAAATCTTTAGTATGATCTTTTCTACTTTGATCTTTTTTCTCAGCATTTGAATTTTTCAATTCACTAATATTCGCCGGCAATTCATCACCTTCAAATTTGCTAATATCAACACCAGAAATTGCCATATTTTCTTTGATTCCGGCGATCGCAGCATCAGAAATTAAACGGCAATAAAGTTTGATTGATTTTGCAGAGTCATCATTTCCCGGAATTGGGAAAGTGATTCCATCAGGATTACAGTTAGAATCCAAAATTGCCATGATTGGAATGTTCAATTTTTTAGCTTCGGCGATTGCCAAAGATTCTTTGTGAGTGTCAATGATAAAAACTAGATCAGGATATCCGCCCATGTTTTTGATGCCGCCAAGAGCTTGTTCTAATTTTTCTTTTTGTCTTTGAAGAACAAGTTTCTCTTTTTTGTTATAACCAATTTCGCTTGTATCAGCTAATTGTTCTTCGATTTTTTTCAAAGCTTTGATTGATTGAGAAACGGTTTTCCAGTTAGTAAGCATGCCGCCTAACCATCTGAAATTTACGTAATATTGACCACATCTTTTTGCAGCTTCAGCAACTGGCTCGATTGCTTGTTTTTTGGTTGCAACAAACAAAATACGACCGTTGTTTTTAGTAATTTCTTTAACTGTTTTAAGTGAATTATGTAAAAGATTCGCAGTTTTGTTCAAATCAATGATGCTGATTCCGTTGCGATTGGTGTGAATATAGCGCGTCATTTTTGGATTACGGCGCATAGTTTTGTGACCGAAGTGAACGCCAGCTTCTAAAAGTTGACGAATAGTGAATTGTGGAAGTTCTGTTTTAGACATAATTTTAAATTTATTTGGTTATTTACCAAATAGCGGCAAACATAATCACAGCCTTTATTAACAAAGGTCAGCAATATGCACCAAAGCGCTGCTATTTGTGGAATTAAATGAAAATATTCTACGAAGAACTCGTAAAACTTAGGTCGCTTTTTAAATGTTGGATAAAAAAATGCAACTTCAAAAAGCCATCGCAATTAAAATCAAAATTGCCAGCACCAAAGTCATGTAAACTATAGTTACAAAGCAGCGATTTTTTAAAGAAAATTTTCCTGCTTTTTCCGCAGGATTTTCTGCGGGTTTTTGTGTGGTTTTCTCGCCAACAATTTTTTCTCCTTCAATAATTTTTTCTTTTTTCAAAACTACACCTTCAACGACATAAACCCAAAAAATATAAACTATAATCGGAATAAAAGCCGGCCAGATTTTTAATAAAAGTTTTAGCATTTTATTTTATATATTTAAGATTTGCTCCAATTTCTAAAATTCCAAACCAAAGACGAAAGTCGAATTTAATTAAATATAAAATGATTATTTTTCCTGCAATCGATTTAAAAAATGGTCAATGTGTTCGCCTTTTCAAAGGCGACATGAATCAAGCTACAATTTTCAATGACAATCCTGCCGCGCAAGCAAAAGAATTTGAAGATCTCGGTTTTGAATTTTTACATATTGTTGATTTAGACGGCGCAATTGCCGGAAAATCAGAAAATGAAAATTCGGTAAAAGAAATTTTAAAAAATATCAAAATTCCTACTCAACTTGGTGGCGGAATTCGCACAATTGCAGCGATTGAAAAATGGTTAAATTTAGGCGTAAGCCGCGTGATTCTTGGAACTATTGCCGCAAAAAATCCACAATTGGTGATTGAAGCTTGTAAAAAATTTCCTGAAAAAATTGTGATTGGAATTGATGCCAAAAATGGTTTTGTTGCAACTGAAGGTTGGGTTGAAACTTCAGAAATTCCGGTTTTAGAATTAGCAAAAAAATTTGAAGATTGCGGCGCGGTTGCAATAATTTACACTGATATTTCTCGCGATGGAACCTTAACTGGCGCTGATTTAACTGGAACAAAAAATTTGGCGCAAAATTTAAAAATTCCAGTAATTGCTTCCGGCGGCGTTTCTAACTTAGAAGATGTTTTAAAAATTAAAGAATTAGAAAAATTCGGCGTAATCGGCGCTATTGTTGGTCGCGCGATTTATGATAAAAAAATTTCTGCGGCAGATTTAATTAATTTAAATCACAAGTGAAGGAGTATTTGACTTTTCTCTATCATTTCCTAAAGTGCCGCCGCCTTTTAAAAGGCTCCTCATTTTTTAAAAAATAATTACACAAAATGCGCTACCTAGCCTTGACTGAAAAGGATCGTCAAGAGATGCTTAAAGCTATTGGCATCTCCAATATCGATCAACTTTATGATGCAGTTCCATCAGAATTTCTTTTAAAAAAACCAATCGAAAATTTACCAAATCATCAAGGTGAAATTGAAGTTGAAGCAATTTTAAAATCTTTCGCCGATAAAAATCGTGCCGCCTCAAGCGGACCATTTTTTCTTGGTGCCGGATGCTATAAACATCACATTCCAGCTACTGTTGATCACATTATTCAACGTTCAGAATTTCTAACTTCTTACACACCATATCAGCCCGAAATTTCGCAAGGAACTTTGGCGGTGATTTTTCAATTCCAAAGCATGATCGCGCTTTTAACCGGAATGGAAGTTTCCAATGCTTCAATGTATGATGGCGCAACTTCAATGAGTGAAAGCTGTTTGATGGCACTTCGTATTAAATCTGGCCGCAAAAATATTGCGACAATTGGCAATATTCACCCCGATTATTTAGAAGTTACCAAAACTTCACTTGATTTGAATGATTCTAAATTCGTATCAACAATTGACGAAACTTGCGCTGCTGTGATTGTTCAATATCCAGACTTTCACGGCGAAATCAGAAATCTTGACGATGTTAGAAAACAATGCGACACCGCTGGCGCGTTGATGATTGTTGTAACTAACGAAATTTTATCACTCGGACTTTTGGAAGCTCCAAAACAAGCTGATATTGTGGTTGGCGAAGCTTCATCTTTAGGAGTTGGTCTAAATTTCGGCGGCCCTCTTCTTGGATTTTTTGCCTGCAAAAAAGAATTTGTTCGCCAAATGCCTGGTAGAATTTGTGGCGCAACTAATGATGTTGATGGAAAACCGGGTTATGTTTTAACTCTAAACGCCCGCGAACAGCACATCCGCCGCGAAAAAGCAACTTCTAACATTTGCTCAAATCAAGGACTTTGCGCAACGGCTTTCACAATTCACACTTCTTTACTTGGTGAAATAGGTTTCAAAAAACTGGCTTTAATCAATCACAAAAAAGCCTGTGATTTAGCCGATAAATTAGCAAAAGTTAAAGGCGTGAAAGTTTTGAACGAAAGTTTTTTCAATGAATTTACAATCGAACTTTCAAAAGACGCAGCTGAAGTTAACAAAAAATTATTAGCTAAAAATATCATCGGTGGATTTGTACAAGGCAGCAAAATGATCGTTGCCGTAAGCGAATTGACTAGTGAAAAAGATATGGAAATTTTTGCCAGCGAATTAGAAAAAATTCTGAACTAATTTTTACTTTTGAGTCACGTCCCAAAAGTAAAAAATATTAAACCCAAAACACACCGCAACATGCCCGAAATAAGTCGTTTTCTTGGGATTGTGATTTATATGCATTTTAATGATCATAATCCGCCGCATTTTCACGTTAAATATGGAACCTTTGCGGCAATAATTAACATCAATAACTTCTCCGTTATTGAAGGAAATTTACCGCCTAGAGTTTTAGCTTTAGTCGTAGAATGGACAAGTATTTATAATCAGGAATTGAGCGATAACTGGAACGAAATTATTGCAACTGGAAAGTTTAATAAAATTCAACCTTTAGCCTAAAATGCTTTGCGTTACTCAAGCTAAATATTTAAAAAATTATCAAATTGAACTTGCCTTCAGCGATAGCTTAAGAGGCGTTATTGATTTAAAGAAAGTGATTGAAAAAGATCGCAGACCAATTTTTCAGGAATTAAAAGACCTAAAAAAATTCAGCCAAATCAGACTGGATTTAGACACAATAACTTGGCAAAATGGCCTCGATTTGTCACCAGAATTTTTGCACGAATTACTAAACCAACAAACTAAAAAATAATAACATGTCATTCACTCCTAAAGAAATCGGCGGATTAAATCACGAAACCGAAATTTTAATTAAACAAACACGCCCCGGAGCTTGTGGTGTTGACCTTCCTGAAGTTGCAGCATTTTCGCTGCGTACTGGTCAAAAGAACCGTGAAAAAATTGGTTTGGCCGAAGTTAATGAACCACAAGTAATTCGTCACTTTGTGCGTCTTTCAAATCAGAATTATTCAATCGATAGTGGCTTTTATCCGCTTGGTTCTTGCACTATGAAACATAATCCGCGCTTGAATGAAAAAATGGCGCGCCTTACGGGTTTTGCCGACATTCATCCACTACAAGATCAATCTACTGTTCAAGGTGCCTTAGAATTGATGTATAATCTTCAAAACTGGCTAGCAACTTTAACTGGTTTAGGCGCAGTTTCACTAGCTCCAGCCGCTGGTGCTCAAGGTGAATTTTCTGGTATGTTAGTGATTAAAAAAGCTCACGAGAAAAAAGGTGAAGGTCAAACAAGAAAAATTGTTTTAATTCCTGATTCTGCTCACGGAACTAATCCAGCAACTGCTGCAATGTGTGGCTTTCAAATTAAAGTTATTCCTTCCGACAAAGAAGGTTTAATTGATTTAGATTTATTCAAAAAATTAATCGCAGAACACGGCACAACAATTGCCGGAACCATGATTACTAATCCAAATACTTGCGGCAAATTCGAGAAAAATATTAAAGAAATCGCCGATTTAATTCACTCAGTTGGTGCATATTTTTATTGCGACGGCGCTAATTATAACGCAATTGTAGGCAAAGTTCGTCCTGCCGACATCGGCGTTGACGTGATGCATTTCAATTTACACAAAACTTTCTCAACGCCACATGGCGGCGGTGGACCTGGTTCTGGACCAATCGCAGTGCGCGCAGAATTAGCAGAATTTTTACCAACTCCGCATGTTGAAAAAGATGGCGACACTTACAAATTAATTGCTCCAAAAAATACTTGCGGAAAAATAAAAGGCTTTAATGGTCAGTTCGGAATGCATGTTCGCGCCCTGACTTACATGCTTTCACACGGAGCTAATGGGTTGCAAAAAGTTGCCGAAGATTCAGTTTTAAGCGCCAACTATATTTTAACAAAATTGAAAAATCATTACCACGTGCCGTTCGAAGGCAATTGTATGCACGAATGTTTGCTAACTGATAAATTACAAAAAGCACAAGGAATTGGCACGCTAGATATTGCTAAAGCCCTTGTTGAATATGGCATTCATCCAATGACGGTTTTCTTCCCGCTTGTAGCTCAAGGTGCGATGCTAATTGAACCAACTGAAACTGAAACTCGTGAAACTATTGATGATTTTATTAACACTATGATTTTCATAGCCGAAGAAATCAAAGCTGGTCGCGGCGACAGGTTTCACGAATATCCACTTCATACTCCAAGAAGAAGATTAGATGACGTGAAAGCAGCCAAAACTCCAGTAACAACTTGGATGGCAGTAAATTAATTTATCCATCCAAACTACCTTTAATGAACAACAACAAAATGAAAAAAGCCTTCACGCTCACTGAATTATCAATTGTTGTTTTAATTATCGGCGTGTTAATAACCGGCATCACGCAAGGCTCGAGTATGATAAAAACATCTCGCCTTGCCAATGCCCGCTCTATAACTTCTAGATCACCTGCCCTTGAAATTAACGGCCTTATCGCTTGGTACGAACCAACACTTAAATCTTCATTTAAAGATTCTGAATCAATTGAAGGCAGCCAAACTACAGAATGGCGCGACAACAGCCCAGGATCAATCATCTTAGCTAAAAACAAATTAACTCGTAGCGCTGGAAGTGCTGTAATTTACGAAGAAAGCGGCATCAATAATCTTCCGACTTTGCTTTTTAGTGGTGCTTCTTCAGCCAATGTTACACTTACTAATTTCTATCAGGGATCTTCATCACAAAATACAATATTTATTGTTTTCCGCCCATTATTTGCCACCAGTTCAACTGCTAGAATTTTGCTTGATTCTTCGAATATAAATCCAAATAGCTCAATTGGTATCAAAACTACTGCGGTAACTCTCAAAGCCGGAACTTCTGTTGATACTGCAACCGCAACTAACTCTGCTAGTTTTGTCAATGGCAATGATTATGTAGTTGCAGCTTACTTTAACGGCAGCTCATCGCAAGTTTTTGTAAATAATGCCGCCACAAGCGCTGGCAATGGAATGATAAATCCCAATAGCAGTCAACTTGGTGGCCTAACAATTGGCACAGATAAGTCAGGAAGTTGGGGCTTTAATGGTTATATTTCTGAAATTATTATTTATAACCGACCTTTGAAATTACAGGAACGCAAAGATATTATGAGTTACTTGTCCAAGAAATATAAAATTTCAGTTACCGGACTTTAGAAATTTACAAACCAAATTTCTAATTCTCAGACCTTGATTTTATTGCACCACTTCCCTAAATATTATTCCTCACTCACAAATTCAAAAACCTAATAATCATTTAAATCTATGGAGGAAATATGAGTAATTTAAGCGCCTCTTTTCCTGTGAGCAAAATAGGCTCTATTCGTTCTGACCGAAATGGTTTTTTACAATATTTACGCGAAATCCAAAAATTTCCAATTTTAACCGCCGAAGAAGAATATAAATATGGCGAAAGATATGTTAAAACCCAAGATAAAGAAGCCGCTAAAATCCTGATTCAAAGCCATTTACGTTTAGTCGTAAAAATGGCTTCTAAATTTAAAAATTACGGCCTGCCAATTATCGATTTAGTTTCGGAAGGAAATTTAGGTTTAATGCAAGCCGTCAAAAAATTCGATCCACGCAAAGGTTTTCGCTTTTCTACTTATTCAATGTGGTGGATTCGCGCTTACATGCAGGATTATATTTTGCGCTCTTGGTCGCTGGTAAAAATCGGAACCACCGCCGCACAAAAAAAACTTTTTTTTAATTTACACAAAATCAAGAAAAAGCTTAACGCCACGTCAGACAAAGCTTTGTCCGCTGAACATGTCAATTTAATTGCCCGTGATTTAAACGTTTTGCCTAAGGAAGTTGTTGATATGAATTCGCGTCTTTCGCAATCCGACACTTCACTAAATAATTTAGTCGGCGACGAAGATGACAGCGCCGAAGTGGTTGATTTAATGGCTTCAAGCGATGAAAGCCAAGAACAAAATGCAATTGAAAATCAGGAAAAATCACGTCAGGAATTAATGTTTAAAAAAGCTTTCCTGCTTTTAAACGATCGCGAAAAAGATATTTTGTACAAACGTCAAATATCGGAAAATCCGATGACGCTAGAAGATTTGAGCCAGCTTTACAAAGTTTCGCGCGAGCGAATTCGCCAAATTGAGGAAAATGCTATCAATAAAATCCGCAAAGAAGTGAGAAAATTACAATTAAATTTTGCCTGATGTTCACCGGAATCATTACCAATTTTGGCAAGATCAAATCACTAAAACACAACACCAAAAAAGACCTGCTTCTTGAAGTTTCTTGCGATAAATCTGCAATCAAACGCACTTTAGAAATCGGCTGTTCTATTGCCTGCAATGGCATTTGTTTAACTTTGATTGAAAAAAAAACTGCGGCGAAAAAAATTATTTTTTCCTTTCAAGCATCAAATGAAACTTGCGAAAAAACCACTTTGAAAAATTGGCAAATTGGCAAATTCATCAATCTCGAATTCGCCATGCGCATGGGCGATGAATTCGGTGGTCACATGGTTTTGGGGCATGTTGATGCAACAGCAGAAATTCAAAAAATTAAACGCGTAAAAGATTCGCGCAAATTTATTTTTGCGGCACCAAAAAATTTAATGAAATTTATTTCGCAAAAAGGTTCTGTAACTTTAGATGGCGTTTCACTTACAGTGAACAGTGTCGAGAAAAATATTTTTACGGTTAATATTATTGAACATACGCTAAAAAATACAATTTTTGGTGATAAAAAATCCGGCGATTTAGTAAATTTAGAAATCGATACAATCGCGCGTTATGTTTCAAAATTGATAAAATAAATTTTAAAAATGACTAAAGAACAACAAAATTACCTCGCAACAATTCCAGAAATAATCGCCGAAGCTAAGCAAGGAAAAATGTTTATTTTAGTTGACGATGAAGGGCGCGAAAATGAAGGCGATTTAGTAATTCCTGCTTCAATGTGCGACGATAAGAAAATCAATTTCATGGCGCGTTTTGGCCGCGGACTTATTTGTTTAACGCTTACAGAACAGCGCGTTGCCGAACTTGAATTGCCTTTGATGTCTTTCAATAATGAATCACGCAACAAAACTGCTTTCACAGTTTCAATCGAAGCTCGCGTTGGAATTTCCACCGGAATTTCTGCCTTTGATCGCGCCAAAACTGTTGCTGATGCGATTGATCCTAAAAAAAGCAAAGATGCAATTGTTAGTCCAGGTCACATTTTTCCACTCAAAGCCCAAAATGGCGGAGTTCTAGTGCGCGCAGGTCACACTGAAGCTGCAGTTGACATTGCCAAACTTGCTGGCTTAAACCCTTCTGGTGTAATTTGCGAAATCATGAATGACGATGGATCAATGGCGCGCATGCCTGATTTAATTAAATTCGCCAAAGAACATGATATGAAAATCGCTACCATTGCCGATTTAATTGAATATCGCCGTAAAAATGAAAAATTAGTTGAAGCAATTGAGTATAAAAAATTCATCAGTAAAGCCGCCGGAGAATTTGCCGCGACAATTTATAAAAGCAAAATTGATGGCATTGAACATATTGCTTTAGTAAAGGGTAAAATTGACGAAACCTTGCCAACATTGGTTAGAATGCATCATTTAAATATTTTAAGTGATTGTCTTGATGACGCACAAAATCACAGAACTGGATCATTGATTGAAGCGATGAAAGAAATCGAAAAAGAAAAAAATGGCGTTATAGTTCTAATCAGACAACCAAATGAAGCGATTTCGCACTTACTGGGTGAAACAAAAAATCTGCCAGCAAATAGAGAAAAAGAATTAAGAAATTACGGAATCGGCGCGCAGATTTTATCGGATTTAAGAGTAAAAAATATGATTCTTCTAACCAATGCGCAAAAAGCAGTAATTGGGCTGGAAGGCTATGGAATTAAGATTTGCGGATATAAAAAAATATAAATTCCTAAAGACTATACCAACATATCCGAAAAGCTTATATTTTTGCTTTAGGCTGAACGTTTGAAAGCCCGCCATCCACGCCTAAAATTTGCGCCGTAATCCAACTTGATTTTTCATCCAAAAAAAATTCTACCGCTCTTGCCACTTCGCTTGGTTCACCAATTCTGCCTAAAGCATGCATGCCTTGAGAAAATTTTAAACTAGCTTCGTTGCTGGTAATTTTTTGAGTTAATTTCGTTTTGGTTAATCCGGGTGCAACCACGTTAAAACG
>CAMAXU010000027.1 GCA_945862455.1 Rickettsia typhi
TTTGATCATAACCTTTTTTCTCAGCTAATCCGCTTTTTGAAAGATAAGTTGTGATAGCAGCGGTTAATGTAGTTTTGCCGTGATCAACGTGACCGATGGTTCCGATATTAACGTGTGGTTTGTTGCGTTGGAAGGTTTGTTTAGACATAAAATTAATGTTTTTACAAAATTAATAAAATCTCCTCAAAGCATGATTACCAAGCTTCAAAGCAGCAAAATAGATTTAGAATTTGTGATTGTTTTAAGCGCTTTCTAAAGGGAAGGCGCGCAAATTTATGAATGGTGAAATAAAAAGCAAACAGAAATTCTTGCTGACTCGGAGAATGTTTTTTCTACTTCAATCACAAACAAATTTTTGTTCAAAAATCAAATATTTCATTTTTTAAATTGTGGCGCCATTGCGTAAATTTTAAACCTCAATGTTACCTATACCAAATTCTATCTCTTGATAGCTATAACTTTGTCTTTTTGGTAAAAATTACCAGTCGCAATTTTCCTCAAAAATACTTCGTTAGCACTATCAAGAGATAGTTAATTTGGTATAGAAGAATCATCCAAATTTGTTTTGAAATTATTCAATTTCTAACAAATTTTTAGTAACATTGAGGTTTATGTTAAAAAGTCAGTTGCAAAATTTAACTTTTTAGCAAGTGGGTTTTGGGTTTGGTGGATTTTGGTGTGATGTTTTTTGGTGGTGGCTCCCCTATTAACGGTTTGCATTTTTTAGGTTTTGGTTTGAGTTTGTTTTGGTGCCTGATTTTAAGTTGATGACTTATCATCAGGTTTTATTTGACTTGGTTGATCAAATAGGTCGGCGATGATTTTGATGTGAAAAAATAATGCAACCAAACCAGAGTCGAGCTGTATTCAAAAAATTCTACCTTGGGTTTAGTAATAGATTATGATAATTTTAATTGGTCATCCTGAAACAAGTTCGGGATGAAAGAGTGTTGTTTGGAGAGGTATATCCACAAAAAAACCAGTTCACAAAATTAATTGTGAACTGGTTTTTTAAAATTCTAAATTAACAGAAAAACTACTGAATTTGAGCTCTAATTGCTTTGGTTGCATCAACCATCAACTGAAGCGCTTGCTTAGTTTCTGGCCAATCGCGAGTTTTCAAACCGCAATCTGGATTTACCCAAATTTGTTCCGGTTTTAAAACGTCTAATGCTTTGCGCAAAAGTTTTTCCATTTCTTCTTGTTTAGGAACGCGAGGGCTGTGGATATCGTAAACGCCTGGTCCAATTTCATTTGGATATTTGAAGTTTACAAAAGCATTCAACAATTCCATTTGTGAACGCGAAGTTTCAATTGAAATCACGTCGGCATCCATGTCAGAAATCGCGGCAATGATGTCATTGAACTCAGAATAACACATGTGAGTGTGAATTTGAGTTTTATCTTCAACGCCAGAAGCGCTGATTCTAAAGGCTTCAACCGCCCATTTCAAATAGTTTGCCCAGTTTGCTTTACGAATAGGAAGACCTTCGCGAAGAGCCGCTTCATCAATTTGTACGATTTTAATTCCGGCTTTTTCCAGATCATTAACTTCGTCACGAATTGCGAAGGCAATTTGCAAAGCAGTGTCTTTTCTAGGTTGATCATCGCGCACGAAAGACCATTGCAAAATGGTGATCGGACCTGTCAACATGCCTTTCATGATTTTTTTAGTCTGAGATTGAGCATATTTCGCCCATTCAACAGTCATTGGAGAGGGGCGAGAAACATCGCCGAAAATTACTGGCGGTTTTACGCAGCGTGAGCCATAGCTTTGAACCCAGCCATTTTTAGTGAAGAAAAACCCTTTCAATTGTTCGCCGAAATATTCCACCATGTCATTTCTTTCAAACTCGCCGTGAACTAAAACGTCAAGGCCGATTTCTTCTTGGAAACGAATTGTGCGAGTAGTTTCTTCCTGAACAAATTTTTCATATTCAGTCGCTGAAATATTGCCAGCTTTGAAGTCAGCGCGATATTTTCTAACTTCTTTAGTTTGCGGAAATGAACCAATTGTTGTGGTCGGAAGCAAAGGCAAATCAATGAAGTCAGCTTGAATTTTTTTACGAGCCGCAAAATTGCTTTTGCGATTCATCAAAGATTCATCAATTGCAAAAACTCTTTGTTTAACTGCATTATCATGAATTCTTTTTGAAGATTTGCGATTTTCAATTGCAGCTTTATTAGCGTCCAAAGCAGCTTTAACTTCAGATTCTTTGCCATCAGCAGCTTTTGCAATAACAGCTAATTCATCAAGTTTTTGGGTTGCAAAAGTTAGCCAAGATTTCAATTCGGCATCAAGCGCAGTTTCAGAATTTAAATCAACTGGCGTGTGAATTAAAGAGCATGAAGGAGCAATAATCACGCGATCACGACCTAGTTTTTCTACAGCTTTTTTAGCGATTGAAACAGAATTTTCTAAATTATTAATCCAGATATTTCTGCCATCAATTAAGCCAAGAGATAAAGATTGCTCTGCTTTCACAAGATTTAAAACTTCAGAAAATTGTTCGCCTGCGCGAACCAAATCAACGTGAACTGACGCAACTCCAAGTTCAAAAGCAAGAGCAGCGTTATCATTCAAGCTGTCAAAATAAGTTGCCAAGTGAATTTTGATTGAACCAGCAGCTTGCTTGATTTGAGCAAAAGCTTTTTTGTAAGCATCCACTGCGCCTTTTGGCAAATCAGTAACTAAAAATGGCTCATCAATTTGCACATCTTTAACGCCGATTTCTTGTAATTTTTTGAAAAGCTCAACATAAGCAACAAGTAAATTATCAAGCAAATCTAGTTTGTCTGAACCATCAATTGTTTTGCCTAAAAGCAAGAAAGACAAAGGTCCGACAACTACAGGGCGAGTTTCAATCCCAAGTGCTTTAGCTTCTTGATATTCATCAAAAATTTTGCTGGAAGAAATTTTAAATTGCTGACCTTTTTTAAATTCAGCAACGATGTAGTGATAATTGGTGTCGAACCATTTAGTCATTTCCATTGCAATAACATCGATTCCATCGCGTTGTGCGCCGCGAGACATTGCGAAGTATAGATCTAAATCGATATTGCCGCCGTTAAATTTAAAACGATCGGGAACCGCGCCAAATAAGGCGATTGTGTCAAGAATTTGATCGTAAAATGAGAAATCATTTGAAGGAATAAAAGCAATTCCAGCAGCTTTTTGAGTTTGCCAGTTTTTTGCTCTAATTTCAGCCGCAGATTTTTGCAAATCAACAAGTGAAGAAGTTTTTTTCCAATAGCTTTCGACAGCTTTTTTAAGCTCACGATTAGCGCCAATTCTTGGGAAGCCCAAGCTTGCAGTTTTTAACATGTTTTTAGTTTTTTAAAGATTGCGCAAGGCTTTGCAGACAATGTAGAAGTGGCGGGCTCGCCGATTGGTTATTTTATGAATTTATCTAGAATAGTAAAAAAGCCGACAATTGATCCAACAATTGCAGCGGTTTTGACGGTTAATCTAAGTTCAAAATCTTTGAACATCGCGTCAAATTTTAAATCCAATTCCTTGAAATCTCTTTTGGTCGCTAGTTCAAATTCTTTGAAATCACGTTTATTTGCTAATTCAAATTCCTTGAAATCTCTTTTGGTTGCTAATTCAAATTCCTTGAAATCTCTCTTGGTCGCTAGTTCAAATTCTTTGAAATCACGTTTAGTTGCTAGTTCGAGATTTTTTAAATCTTTTTTTGTAGCAAATTCATGCTCAACATAATCAGACATTATTTCAACTTGAGCTTCAGCTTGCTTTTCTGTGAAGCCAGCATCTTTCAGATGATGAAGAAGTTTAATTGGATTATGAAAATAGCTTTCATTCATGGTTTGAGACTTCATATAGGTGTTTTGGTTTATTTATATGTGAGTGTTTTTTAGAGCTGAAATAAAATATTTTCCACCATTTCTAAAATCAAGTCGCGATTTGCGAACTTGTGTTTTTGGCAGTCGAAACTTAAGTTTGAAAAAAATCTCTAAAAATAAAATCGTAATTATGATCACACACAATACTGATTTAGCAATTATCGGCGCAGGTCCGGCTGGATTATTTTCTGTTTTTGAAGCGGGAATGTTAAAAATAAAATCGCATGTTATTGACACTCTCGAAGTGATCGGCGGTCAATGTTCGGCGCTTTATCCAGAAAAACCAATTTATGATATTCCGGCGCATCCGCAAGTTTTGGCGAGTGAATTAATTGAATTGCTTGAAGCCCAAGCCGCACCCTTTAAGCCGACTTACCATTTGAATCAGCGCGTTGAAAAAATTGTTAAAAATAATGATGGAACTTTTGCAATTGAAACTTCAAAAAATACCAAAATTAACTGCAAAGCGATTATTATCGCAGCGGGCTGCGGAGCCTTTGGACCTAATCGTCCGCCTTTGGATGGAATTGAAGAATATGAAGGAAAATCAGTTTTTTATTCCGTGCGTTCAAAAGCAGAATTTGCCAACAAAAATGTAGTAATTGCCGGCGGCGGTGATTCTGCGGTTGATTGGGCTTTAAGCCTTGGCGAAATTGCTAAAAAAGTTTACGTAATTCACCGTCGCGATAAATTCAGATGTGCGCCGGAAAGTGCTGATAAAATGAAACAATTAGCTGCGATTGGAAAAATCGAATTAGTAATTCCATTTCAACTTGATGGTCTTGAAGGCAATGATGGCAAGCTTTCAGCGGTTTTAGTAAAAGATTTCGACGGCAATGTTAAAAAACTCGAAGCCGATTATTTATTACCATTTTTTGGCTTAGCAATGGAACTCGGGCCAATCGCCGATTGGGGTTTAAACCTGCACAAAAACCATATCGAAATTATTGATGCTTCAACCATGCAAACTTCCGAAAAAGGAATTTACGCAATTGGCGACATCGCGACTTATAAAAATAAATTAAAATTAATTTTAACTGGTTTTGCCGAAGCTGCGTCTGCTTCGCACGACATTCGCAAAATTGTTCATCCAGACGAAGTTTTTCATTTTGAATATTCAACGAGCAAAGGGATTTTATAAGTTGCTGTAAGTCCGAATGGACCCCGTCGTGAAGACGGGGTGACAGCGTTTTTAGTTTCTCCAACTAACTATAATTTTACTATAATTTGTTCCTTTGGATAATGCCCCAAAGAATTGTCGCCCCGTCTTCACGACGGGGTCCAATCGGTTTGTAACAAATTCCTAAACTCAAGCAAGTCATAAATTCTAAAAATTCAAATTACTTATAACATGTTTTCAAAACTCGAATTTTTAATCGCGCTGCGTTACCTCAAATCAAAACGCAAAGAGGGATTTATTTCGGTGATCGCCATTTTCTCGTTTGTCGGAATTATGATTGGCGTTGCCACTTTGATTGTTGTGATGTCGGTGATGAATGGCTTTCGATATGAATTGGTGAATCGCATTTTGGGGATTAATTCGCATTTAACAATTTATAGTCGCGCTCATCAAATTGGCGGATATGAAAAAATTATTTCGGAAATTCAAAAAATTCCGGGTGTGAAATATGTAAATCCTATTGCTGAAAGTCAGGCGATGTTATCGGTTGCGGGCAAGAATCTGGGCGGGTTGGTAAAAGGTGTGAAACTTGATGATTTGAAAAATAAAAAATTAATTTCGCAAAATATTATTGCCGGAAAAATTGAAAATTTAGAAAATAAAAATTCAGTAATTGTTGGATCTGCTGTTGCGCAAAACATGAATTTAAAAATTGGCGATCAAATTAAAATTATTTCTGCTGAAACTTCTGAAACCATTATTGGCTCGATTCCGCGCATTAAAACTTACGAAGTTGGCGGTGTTTTTGATAGTGGAATGTATGAATATGATTCAACAACTGTGTTTATGAATTTTGACATGGCGCAAATTCATTTTCGCTTTCCTGAAACTGTTTCGGGGATTGAAATTTTTGCTGAAGATCCAACGCGAATCGAAGAAATAAAAATAGAGCTTTACAATGTTTTGTCTGGTTACGAAGGACTTTACGCAACGGATTGGCAGCAGGCTAACGCAGGATTTATCGATGCTCTAAAAGTTGAAAGCACAGTTATGTTTTTAATTCTGGCGCTGATTATTTTGGTGGCGGCATTTAACATAATTTCGAGCATGATTATGTTGGTGAATGATAAAAATAAAAACATCGCATTGCTTCGAACTTTGGGAATGAGTAAAGGTGGAATTATGAGAATTTTCCTGATTTGCGGATCATCAATTGGCGTGGTTGGAACTTTCTTGGGGTTCTTGATTGGCGTGCTTTTCTCCGCCAATATCAATAATATTAAACTGTGGTTGGAATCGGCAACTGATACAACTTTGTTTAATCCGACAATTTATTTTCTTTCCACTTTGCCATCAAAAATATTTGTTTCAGATATTGTGGTTATTGTTGGAATGGCGTTGGTTTTATCATTTTTAGCAACGCTTTATCCGGCTTATAAAGCCAGTAAATCAAACCCTGCGGAAATTCTTCGTTACGAATAGTGCTAAAATGTCAGCACTATTGAACCAGTTGTAGCGCGGCTTTCCAGCGCCTGATGTGCTTTAGCAACATCTTTAAAATTAAAAGTAGTAATTTGTGGTTTCAAAATACCTTGTTCCACGGCGGCAAAAACTTCAGCTGCGGATAAAGCCAATTCTATACGATTGGCTTTGTAAAGCGCCAAAGTTGGGCGAGTTAAATAAAGTGAATTGGTGACCAAATAATTTAAATCAAGGTTGCCAGTATTTCCCGAAGCTTCACCGAAACTTACGCACATTCCCATTGGCCACAAACATTCCAAGGATTTTTCCAAAGTGTCTTTTCCAACTCCGTCATAAACCAATCCAACACCTTCGTGATTGGTGATTTTAGCAACTTCTTCAACCAAATTTTGGGTTTTATAATTTATCACGTGATTGCAGCCGCTAATTTTTGCTGCTGAAATTTTTTTATCATCGCCAACAGTTCCGATTATTTCTAAACCCAAATAACGCGCCCATTGGCAAAGCAAATGTCCAACGCCACCAGCGGCAGCATGAACCAAAATTCTTTTAGCTCTTTTGGCAATATAAACGCGGTGCAATAAAGCATGAGCCATTAAGCCTTTATATAAAGTGGCTGCAACTTGACTGTCGCTCATACTTGCTGGCGGAATAACTAAATGATGAGTGCTAATTGCGCGTTTTTCAGCGTAAGCACCAATACCGCCAGTGGCGTAAGCAACGCGATCGCCAACTTTAAAATCAGTAACATCTGAGGCAACTGATTCAATTATTCCGCAAGCTTCCATTCCTAGAATGGCGGGCATTTGACTGATTTTATATTGATCGCGGCGAAATGAGACATCGAAAAAATTCACCCCAATTGCAGTATGTTTAACTACAACTTCACCTTTTCTTAGTTTTGGATTGTCAACATTTTCCAATTTTAAATTACCGGCATCGCCAGTTTTATGAAGAAGAATTGCTTGCATTTTTTTGGATGTTTTAGGAGTTTATGAGAAGAATTTATTCCAATTAAAACTTACGCTAAATGCAACACCAAAATCTCTTCGTTTTCGATATTGAAACAATTCCCGATTTAAAAGCGGCAAAAAATTTACTCGATCTTCCCAACGCTTCCAAAGATGAGTTGCGCCAAGGTTTGACCAAATATCACCTCGATTTAACTGACCAAAAAAATGCTTTTTTGCGTCAACCATTTCACGAAATAATTGCGATTAGTTTTTTGGAAGCAGAAATTATCCGCGATTTTAATGGTACAGAATTTTATCGCATTATCGATATTCGTTCCGGTGGCGATTTAATTGCTAATGAAGCTGATTTGGTAAAAGGTTTTTTTGCTCATTTAAAAAAGAATTTTTCACGTTTGGTTAGTTTTAACGGCAAGCATTTTGATCTTCCGGTTTTAAAATATGCTGCGATGAAACATGAAGTTGAAGCTGGTTGGCTTTATAAAAGCGGCGACAAATGGAATAATTATAATCAGCGCTACAGCTTGGATTGGCATTGTGATTTGGCAGAAGCATTTTCAGATTTCGGCGCTTCGGCGAAAGTTAAAATGAATGAACTTTGTGCCGCTTTTGGATTGCCGGGAAAGATCGGCGTTGATGGTTCGATGGTGATGGATTTTTATGATCAAGGGCGCTTGCAGGAAATTCGCGATTATTGCGAAACTGATGTGTTGAATACTTTTTTGCTTTATTTGATTTATCAGCATCACAATGGCTCGATGACTAAAGATTCTTTCGTGAAATGTAAAAAAAGTTTGGAAGAGTTTTTGGAAGAAAAGTCGAAGCAGAAGCCGCATTTTGGAGAATTTTTGCGGGAGTTGAGGAAGTAGTTATTTTGATTATCGCGTGAAAGCCGAAAATAGCCGTTTAGGCTATTTTCTCCATCGCCCAAATCATAATTGCTTTTTGCGCGTGCAAGCGATTTTCCGCTTCATCAAAAACTACCGATTGCTTTGAATCAATCACGCCAGCTGTAACTTCAAACCCGCGATAAGCTGGCAAACAATGAGTGAAAATTGCAGTTTTTTTCGCTAGCTTCATTAAATTGGCATTAACTTGAAAAGGTTCGAGTAAATTTAGTTTCTTTTGTTTTAAAGCATCATTTTTTTCCGCTTCATCGCCCATCGAAAACCAAGTGTCTGAGATTAAAACATCGGCATTTTTCGCAGCTTTTTTGGCATCTGAAAAATGGGAAATTTTGGCACCGTTTTTCACTGCTTTTTTGATTTCAGAATTGCAAAAATTAAATTCTTTTGGTGTGGCAATTGCTAATTCAAATTCAAAAGCTTTTGCGGCGTGAATGTAAGAATTAAGTACGTTATTAGCATCACCAAACCAAGCTAATTTTTTACCTTTAATTTTACCTAAATATTCTTCAATTGTTAAAATGCTTGCCATGATTTGGCAAGGATGTGAAAAATCGGAAAGGGCGTTAATTACTGGAATTGATGAATATTTTGCCAATTCTTCAATTGTACTATGTAAGTTGGAGCGGATCATAATTCCATCAACAAAACGCGATAAAACTTTGGCGGTGTCTTGAATGGATTCACCTTTTCCCAACTGCATATCATTTTTATTCATCACAACAGCATGACCGCCAAGTTGATTAATTCCAACTTCAAAAGAAACTCGGGTGCGAGTTGAGGTTTTTTCAAAAATCATCGCCAGATTTTTGTGCGGCAATAATTTTACCTGTTTGGCGATATTTTCTTTTTTTAATTTTTTGCTTAAAGCTAGAATTTTTTGTAGCTCTTTTGCTGGGATCCGATCGAGATCAATAAAGTGCTTAACCATTTGAGAATCAAAAAATGTTTTGAAATTTGTTTGAAATTTTGGGGGAAGTCCGCGAAGGTAGAAATCAACTTCCATTTGTCAAGATTTGAAAAATACATTAATGTCTAAAAAAATTTTTATTGTTAGCGGTGGCACAGGTGGTCATATAATTCCGGCTCGTTGTTTGGCTGAATATTTGGCAGCGCAAAAGCAGGAAGTGGTTTTTTTAGGCGATAGAAAAATCGCCAGCTATATCAAGCCTGCAGATGCTTTTAAGTCGAAATTTATTTGTTCTTCGCAATTACAAAAATCACCGATTGCGCTGATTAAAGCGGCGCTAAAAATTGGTTATGGAATATTGCAATCCTTGTATTTTTTCTTGCGCGATAAGCCAAAATATGTGGTGGCTTTTGGTGGCTATTCAACCTTTCCGGTGTTGATTGCAGCCATTTTAACTAAAACCGATATTATTCTTCACGAGCAAAACGCTCATTTAGGAAAAGTGAATCGTATTTTTGCTAAATATGTCAAAAAAATCGCTCTTTCTTTTGCTGAAACTTCAGGAATTGCGGAAAATGATTTGCAGAAAACTATTTTTGTTGGAAATCCGGTGCGTCAGGAAATTCTAGATTTAAGTCAAATTCCATACAGTTTGCCAGTTCAAGAGTCTGAAGAAATACAGACGGATAATAAAATGGGTTATGATGTGCTTTTGGCTTCTGATTTTTATCAGGAAAAAAAGGGGGAAACGCAAAATTTATTTAATATTTTAGTTATTGGCGGTTCTGGCGGTGCGAGAATTTTCAGCGAAATTTTGCCTAAAGCTTTTTTTAATTTGAGCGAGAATATTAAATCGCAACTTCAAATAACTCAGCAATGTCGCGCTGAATTGATGATGGCAACTTTTGAGCAATATAAATCTTTTAATATCAATATTGTGATCGATTCTTTTTTTGTGAATATGTCAGAATTAATAAAGTCTTCACATCTTGTAATTGCTCGCTCTGGCTCTTCTTCAATTTTTGAATTTTGTGCAGCAAAAAAGCCGATGATTTTAGTTCCATTTGCGCTTTCAGCAGATAATCATCAGGAAAAAAATGCTCGTTATCTTGAGAAAAACGGCGCAGCGATTGTTGTAACTGAAAGTGAATTTACGATTAATAAAATAAATGAACTCTTAAAAAATCTGATTGATAGTCACGCAACCCTAAAGAAGATGTCGGACAATGCTGCTTCTTTGGCGGTTCTTGATGCAACTAAAAATCTTGCTTTACTGGTAGAATGAAAACAGAAGAAAACCAACAAATTGCTAACAATTCTCTGGGTCAAATTTTGCGTGAAAAACGTCAATTTTTGAAAATGGAAGTTGCTGAAATAAGCATTTATTTGAAAATTAAATCGCGCGATATTGAAGCGATTGAAAATGATGATTTGAAGCATGTAGCCAAGCATTTATATGTTCCGGGACTTATTCGTTCTTATGCTAAATTCTTGAAAATTGATCCAAAACTTATTGAAAAAAAAATAAAAGTTTTACCGATCGCTTCCAATACTGAAAATAAAAAACATCAACTTTTAAATATTGGTGAAAGCAACCAATTGTCGCCTAATAAAGACAGTGTTTTTAATTTTTTATTGATCTCAATTTTGTTATTTTTAGCGCTGCTGTTATTATATAATTTTTTTCAAAATAATAACGCCTTGATCACTAACGAAAAACTGATTCATGAACTGGAGAATATTGATTTCTAGATGACTAAAATTGATCATGAAAACATTGGTATTGAATCTGAAAAACCAAAAAGCCTTAAGGAAAAGATTTTAGAATCCGAGGCTTTCAAGATTGGTGCGTCAGTGTTTTTGGGCTTGATTTTATTATTGTTTATCCTGCCATTTTTTTTCGATAATTCTGCTTTAAAGTTCCAAATTGTTCAGAAGGTTAGTCAAATTTCAGGTGCCAATTTTGTGATTAACGGTAATATTAGAATTTCGCTGTTGCCGGTTCCATCAATTACAGCAAATGACGTTTTGTTGCAAAATTATAAACCAAAAATTTTTGCTGAAGAGGTCGAAAATAAATCACAAAAAATTTATAATCTTTATGCTAAATCGGTTAAAATAAAATTACCGATTTTCCAATTTTCCAGCGATGCAGTTATTGATGAAATAATCTTTACTGATCCAGTTTTAGAAAGTTATGGCGAAAGTGACATTGTTGTAGAGCGCAAGGATCAATTTACTGAAATAATCGCCCAATTTTCTAAAGACACTGGCGAGAAAGAAAAAAAATTAGGTTCTGGAATTAGCTCTAAAATGTTTGCAGTTTCTGAGTTAAAAGCAGCGAATCTGAATATTGAAAATATTCCCGACCTCGTGATCAAAAATGGCCATACGATTTTTTATGACCGCATTGGAAGAAAACGAGAAGTGCAAAAAATTAATTCTGAAATTGAAATTAGCAGAAAAAAGATTTTGGCTCAAGGTGATTTTAGCAGCGAATCAATAGTCAGTAATTTTAAATTTATTTCTAAATTCAATTCTTCTTCCAATAGCCCGGATTCTTTGCTAGAAGTGATTTCTCCGGTTATGGAAATGCGTATCGAGGGAAATTTTTCTTCTGAAAATAAAGGCTTTTTAGAAAGTGAGTTTAAGGGTAAGTTGGAAGCGGAAATTTTGGAATTAAAATCATTTTATAGAAGTTATATCAGTGGAAATAGTGTTGTTTATAATAAGTTAAAATATAGCTCCAAACCTATTAAAATAAGTGCTGATCTTAAGAATAAAGATAGAGAAATTTCGGTTGATAATGTGGTAATTAATTCTGCCTTGGTTAATGGAAAAGGTAATCTGGAAGTAAATTTTATCGATAAAATTCCACTGATCGATATTAGCTTGGTTTTAGAAAGTCTTGATCTCGATAATATTTGGTCAGGTGATCCGGTAACAGTTACTGCAACTGCGAAACAGTCAAATGCTATGAAAAATATTGTTGATGAATCAGTTGAAACTTTGGTCAAAACCACTCCACAACCTGAGTTAAAAGATGAAGCTGGTGTAAAAAAAGAAGTAATTGATAAGACAAAAATAATTGACAGTTCTAAAAAAATTGAGCCGATCAATTTTGATTTCACTAATAAAATCAAAGATTTCGACCTCAATGCTGAAATCAAAATTACCAATGTAAAATATTTTGAAGGTGAAATCAAAGATGTTGATCTTTACGTGACCATTTCCAAAGAGGGAGAAATTTTGATTTTGCCGATGATTTTTAGAGTTCCAGGCGAGGGAATATTTCGTGTTAATGGCGCTTTGGATAATACTGGAGAGGTTCCTAAATTTGTTGGAAAATTTGACGTAAATGGCAAAAGTCTAAAAGAAATTTTTAATTGGCTGAAGGTCGAATCGCAAAATTTAAAATTTGATAATCTCAAAGAGTATAGTCTTTATTCCGACATTTTGCTTTCGCCAAATGAAGTTACGCTGAATAATTTTTACCTCAATTTGGGCAATGGTAATAGCGAATTTTTAGGTGAGATAAAAATCGATAATAGTGACAAGGTTTCTAATATTACCAGCCGCTTTCAAACTAATGAATTCAACATTGACGAATATTTCCTGACTTCAGGACAAAATATCTATTTATCACCAGGATTGCTGATAAAAAAACTTTTATGGCTCAATAATATTTCTTCAAATAACGCTCTTAATTTGCGCTTCGATAAATTGTCTTACAAGGGCGAGCAGTTTCTTGATCAATCGGTAAAATTACGTTTCGGCCGTGGATATGTTGAAATTACTGACCTTAATTTGAGGTCGGATAAAACTAAAATGAATGCAAGTTTGGCAATCGATATTAGTGATAAAATTCCAAAATTTGATATGAACATTGCGGCGGACAATTTTCATTACGAGACTTTGCGCAAAAATAGTTCACCGACGGATAAAAATTCTAACAAAACATCGAATAAAAATTTCCTCGATCAATTCTACGCACTTCCATCGCTTGAAGGATTTAGTGGTAAGATAAAATTGAGTTTCGATAAATTAAATCTAGATGATTTGGAGATTAAAAATTTTAAATTGGTCGGAAAATTAAAAGATGGCGATCTGAAGGATTCAGAATTTTCCTGCGATTTATATGAAGGAAAAGTGACCTACAAAGGTTTGCTAGGAATTAAAATAAACAAAACCATTAACGGTAATTTGCAGTTTAATAATGCTTCTTTGCAACCACTTTTATCTGATACTATTGGCATAAATAACGTTTCCGGCATCGCTAATATTTCTGCAAGTGTCACCGCTTTGGCTGGTAAAAAAGAAGAATTTACTAAAGAACTAAGTGCCGAAATAAAATTTAATGCTAATTCTCCGACGGTTGAAGGATATGGTTTGAACGAGTTAGTTAAAAAAATGTTTGATCTGGAAAATAATCGGGCCAGCTTAAATGATCCGGAAAAAATTTTAATAAATCCAAATAGCTCAACCACCTTTAAACAAGCCAACGGTACGATTCAGGTTGCTAATGGCAAAGAAGGAAAATTACGCATCAATGTTACAGCGCCTGCAGTTAATGGAATTATTTCGGGATCGGTAAATTTAGTAACTAACAGCGCTGATGTTTTATTTAATGCTATTTTCCTGACTGGAACTCGCCAAAAACAAAGTCCAATCAATATCGCAACTAATCTTAAAGGAAATATAAGCGCACTCTCACAAAGCACAAATATGGATCAGGCAAGGCAATATCTTGGTCTTTCTGGTGTTGCGCCAAAGCAGAAGCCAAAAGAAGATTTGTCGCGAATTTTACCGCCGCAAGAAAATGAAGCGCCTATTGAAAATGCTCCCTTTCAAATAGATTCGGTTACAACTTCAACCCCAAATCAATAATGCCAAGTTCAATTGCCAATATTTTACAGAAAAAAAGTCGTGAGAAAATTATCTGCTTAACGGCTTACACTTTTCCAATGGCAAAAATAATTGACGAATATTGTGATATAATTTTGGTTGGCGATTCGCTTGGAATGACAATTTATGGTTTTAAAGACACGCTAGACGTGACTTTAGATATGATGATAAATCATGGAAAAGCGGTAATGAAAGCGGTAAAAAAATCTTTTGTAGTTGTCGATTTGCCTTTTGGAACTTACGAAAATTCAAAAGAACAGGCGTTGGAATCGGCAAAAAAAGTAATTGCCAAAACTGGTTGCGATGCCATTAAAATTGAGACTTCACGCGAATTAGTTTCAACGGTAAAATTTTTGGTTCAAAACAATATTAATGTAATGGCACATGTTGGACTTATGCCACAACATGTTCGTGAAATTGGCGGCTATTTTTATCAAGGACGTGACGAAGAATCGGCGCGTGAAATTTTAGAAACTTCCAAATTAGTTGAAGAAGCCGGAGCTTTTTGCTTGGTGATTGAAGCGGTGCCAGAAAAGTTAGCGAGTGAAATTTCGGCAGTCTTAAAAATTCCAACAATTGGCATTGGAGCTTCAGCAGAGTGCGACGGACAGGTTTTAGTAATTGATGATTTGCTGGGAATTAATCAGGAATTTAAGCCAAGATTTGTTAAGCGTTATGCAAATATTGCTGCGCAAATTGCGAATGCGGTGCAGCAATTTTCTCAAGATGTCAAAAATAAACAATTTCCCGCATCGGAAAATTTGCTTTAGCTAAACATCAATTTTTGTTAAAAAACCGCTTAAATCGTGCTTTCATCAGGTTTGAAGTTGACAGTTAGTTTTCAATTCATATTTTGCCGCCTTCGAATTTTTCGCAGATGTATTTACGCTGAAATTTTCCACATCCAGTTTCTTTTCCAAAAAAAATAAAAATTACAAATGACCGACTTCAGAAACGTTGCCATTATTGCTCACGTTGACCATGGCAAAACTACATTAATCGATGCGATGTTGCATCAAAGCGGAACTTTCCGCGCCAACCAACAAGTTGAAAATCGCGTTATGGATTCCAACGACCTTGAAAAAGAACGTGGAATTACAATTCTTGCAAAATGCACTTCAATCATGTGGAAAGACCATAAAATCAACGTTATCGACACTCCCGGCCACGCCGATTTTGGTGGTGAAGTTGAGCGCGTTCTTTCAATGGCAGACAGCACTTTGCTTTTGGTTGATTCTGCAGAAGGTGTTATGCCGCAAACTAAATTCGTGCTTTCAAAAGCCTTGGCTCTTGGCTTGAAACCTATTGTTATCATCAATAAAATTGACCGTGGTGACGCGCGTCCTGATGAAGTTCTTAACGAAATTTTTGATCTTTTCGTTTCGCTAAATGCCAATGAAGCGCAATTAGATTTTCCAGTTCTTTACGCTGTAGGTCGCGACGGCTGGTGTGTTCGTGATATGGATAAAGATGAACGCAAAGATTTATCACCACTTTTCGACCTAATTTTGGAACATGTTAATCCGCCAAAATTTGACGTTAATGGCCCTTTCATGATGCTTGCAACTTTGCTTGACCGCAGTCCTTATTTTGGTCGCATGTTGACTGGTCGTATTTACTCAGGAAAAGCGAAAAATTTGATGAGCTTCAAAGCAATAAATCTTAAAGGTGAAGTTGTTGAACAAGGTCGTTTAACCAAGCTGCACGTGTTTCGCGGTGTTGATAAAGTTCCTGTTGAAGAAGCCCAAGCAGGCGACATCGTTTCAATTGCAGGTTTAGAAAAAGCTTCGGTTTCTGATACTCTTTGCGATTTGTCAGTTACTCAACCAATCAAATCAACCCCAATTGATCCGCCTACAATGGCGATCACCATCAGCGTAAATGATTCACCTCTTGCTGGTATGGAAGGTTCAAAAGTTACTTCACGCATGATTCGCGAGCGTTTATTTGCTGAAGCTGAAACTAACGTGGCAATCAAAGTTAAAGAATCTGATGCTAAAGACGCTTTTGAAGTTGGTGGACGCGGCGAGTTACAACTTGGTGTATTAATTGAAAACATGCGTCGCGAAGGTTTTGAACTTTCAGTTTCAAGACCTCGCGTTCTTTTCAAAAAAGAAACTAATGGCGATGTTTTAGAACCAGTTGAAGAAGTTGTGGTTGACGTTGATGAAGCTTTTAGCGGCGTTGTAGTTGAAAAACTTTCTTCAAGAAAAGGTGAAATGATTGAAATGAAACCATCTACGGGCGGCAAAAATCGTTTGGTATTTTACGTTCCATCTCGTGGCTTGATCGGCTATCAAAGTGAATTTTTAACCGACACCAAAGGTTCAGGCGTTTTAAACAGAATTTTTCACGCTTACGTTCCTTACAAAGGTGAAATTGCTTATAAGAAAAACGGCGCCTTGATTTCAACTGAAGCTGGCGAAGCAGTTGCTTACGCTCTTTGGAACCTTCAAGATCGCGGTGTTATGTTCATCAAACCTCAGCAAAAAGTTTATTCAGGAATGGTGATCGGTGAAAATTCTAAACAAGGTGATTTGGAAGTTAACGTTCTAAAAGGAAAACAACTTACCAACGTTCGCGCCTCTGGAACTGATGAAGCAATTCGCTTAATTCCAGCTCGAGAGTTAACTTTGGAAGACATGATCACTTACGTTGGCGATGATGAATTAGTTGAAGTTACGCCAAAATCTCTACGCTTACGTAAAAAATTCTTAGATTCTAACGAACGCAAACGTTTAGGAAGAAGCAAAGAAGCCAAATTTGACTTCGTTCAAGAAGAATAAAACTTCTACTTTACAAAAAAGTAGTTGGCGCCTCAGCGCCGGAGAATTTATTTTCTCCGGCGCTTTTTTATACAAATAAATATATTTCAATTCTCAAATGCGACCATCAAAAAGAACCCCAGATCAAATCCGCAAAGTTTCAATTGAAACTAATGTTAATGCTTATGCAGAAGGATCTTGCCTGATAAAATTCGGCAATACTCACGTTTTATGCACCGCCACAATTGAAGAAAAAGTTCCGCCATTTTTGCGCAACAAAGGCACGGGTTGGGTAACTGCGGAATATAATATGTTGGCGCGCTCAACTCACACCAGAAACAGTCGCGACCCAATGAAACCAAATGGTCGTAATATCGAAATTCAGCGTTTAATTGGCCGCTCTTTGCGTTCTGTAATTGATGTAAAAAAACTGGGCGAACGTCAAATAATAATTGATTGCGATGTTATTCAAGCTGATGGCGGAACGCGCTGCGCTTCAATCACTGGCGGTTATGTTGCTTTAGCTTTAGCTGTGAAAAAAATTATGGATAAAAGAACTATCAAAGAAAACCCGCTAATTGGCTTGGTTTGCGCACTTTCATGCGGAATTTTTAACGGCAATGTTGTTGCAGATTTGGATTATGATGAAGATAGTAAATGCGAAGTTGATGCCAATTTTGTGATCAACCAGAATTTTGATTTAGTTGAAATTCAGGGAACAGCAGAACAAGGCGCAATGAGCTTTGAACAAGTTTCACAAATGTATGAATTGGCAAAAAAAGCTGCCGCAGAAATTTTTGAAATGCAAAAAAATGCGATTAATAAGTAAGTTGCAAACCCGAGTGGAACCCGTCGTGAAGACGGGGTGACAATGCTTTAGAATTGCCCGCTGAAGGAAAAAGTGGTAAGTATGTACAAAAAAACATACTCAGTGTCACCCCGTCTTCACGACGGGGTCCACTCGGGCTTGTCATTTTTACAAAACAACCATCATCAACACTAAATAAAATCTGTGACTGAATTCAAAAAAAACCTCACACATTTAAATAAAAAAAATCTTGAAGCAGCGGTTGTGGCGCTTGGAGAAAAGAGCTTCCGCGCTAAACAAATTTGGAACTGGATTTTTGCTCGCGGCGTAAAATCCTTCGATGAAATGACCAATATTTCCAAAGAAATCCGCGAAACTTTAGCTCAAAATTTTTCTCTAAATCGTCCGGAAATTTCCAAAGATATTTTATCATCTGACGGCACTAGAAAATGGTTAGTAAAATTTTCCGACTGCAAAGAAGTTGAAGTTGTCTACATCCCTGAAGAAACCCGCGGCACGCTTTGCATCTCATCGCAAGTCGGTTGCACTCTAGCTTGTAAATTCTGTCACACCGGCACGCAAACTTGGGTTAGAAATTTAGAATTTCACGAAATTGTTGCTCAAATTTTAATCGCCAAAGATTTGATCGGAGATTGGGATAAAAATAACCGCAAACTCACCAACATAGTCTACATGGGCATGGGCGAGCCATTTTTTAATTATGAAAATGTGGCGCAATCGGTGAAAGTTTTAAATGATCTTGACGGTCTCGACATTTCGGCGCGCAAAATCACTATTTCAACATCAGGTTTGGTGCCTGAAATTTTACGTTGCGCCGATGAATTAAAAACTAATCTGGCAATTTCGCTGCATGCTACAAACGACAAGCTGCGCACTGATATTATGGCGATTAATAAAAAATATCCGCTCAAAGAATTATTAACAGCTTGCAAAACCTACAATAGCAAAAATCCGAACCAAAAAATCACTTTTGAATATGTGATGTTAAAAGGTGCGAATGACCAAGAGTTACACGCGCGCGAATTAATTAATTTAATCAACCGCGGAAATGTGAACGTAAAAATAAACTTGATCCCTTTTAACCCGTGGGATGGCTGCGAATATGGTCGCAGCGATATTGAGCAGATTTTGAAATTTCAGCAAATTCTAAAAAATTCCGGCCTAATTGCGCCAATCAGAAAAACGCGCGGCGATGATGTTTTGGCAGCTTGCGGGCAGTTAAAATCAGATTCGGAAAGGCAACGTGGCTCGGGTTTTGTGGTGAAGATTTAATTTAAGTTATAATTTTATCTGTAAATATTATTTACATCTATCTTGATAAGAATATTTACAACTTGTAAAGTAAGTCACAAAACTTTCTAAAAAATAAAATTTCTCAACCATGATTATATATGAGCAATAAATTTAAAGACCTTATAGATAGGCATCAAATCTCACAATCTGAGCTAGCTAGAATAATTGAAGTTTCTCGTCCTACGGTAATCAAAATACTTTCTGGAGAAAGAGAAATTAGAATGTCTGAGGCTGATAAGTTGGCAATGAATCTTGGTATTAGTGTTACGGAAATTTTTGGCGAAACTTCCGAAGTTGAGGTCGTGCTCAAGAAAAAATCTTCTAAGGTAAATAAAGAAGAAAAAGAGCGAATCAGTGTTCCCGCAGAAAATGTCGATAAGTTTAAAAATGCATTAATCTACATCACGCAAAAAATTGGAGCATTGCCAAATGTTGGCCAAACCGTGCTTTACAAGATTTTATATTTTTGTGATTTTGATTATTACGAAAAATATGAAGAGCAGCTAATTGGCGCCACTTATATAAAAAATCATTTTGGCCCAACTCCACGCGAGTTTTCTAAAATAATAAAAGAAATGATAGAAGATGGACAGATAGAAGAAGTTGTAAGAAAATTTTATGATAAAGATCAGAAAGCATATCTCTCGGCAAAAAATCCCGATTTATCAGTTTTCAGCGGCCGTGAGCTGCAACATATAGATGAGGAAATAGCAAGACTTGGTCATAAAACCGCTAAAGAGCTCTCTGCTTTTTCGCATCAAGATATTCCATGGATTTCAACCGCAATAGGTAAAGACATTCCTTACGAAGCTGTTTTTTACCGCACTAAAGAAACTTCAGTTCGAACTTATGAAAAAGATTGAATATCGCTGTCACGATAGATTTGAAAAGCAGCTTAAAAAGCTAATCAAAAAATATCGCAGCCTTGGGGAGGATTTAGAAATTGCCAAGAAATATGCTATAGAGGCTTTTCATATTTCTGGAATAAATAATGAATCAGTTTGGCTGGTTCCGAAGTTCGATAAAAAAACAGTTCAAATTTATAAACTTAAAAAATTTTCCTGCAAAGCACT
>CAMAXU010000028.1 GCA_945862455.1 Rickettsia typhi
AATCAGGCGGGACAAAATCATCATCTCATGTTTGGGATTGAGTTCATTGCTCAATCTGCTCTTAAAAATATCTTCCTGACGATTATCGATTTTAGTCGGCTGCATGGATTTCTATCAATTTTTACTGAATTTATTTGCCAGAAAACGAAGGGCAACCCCTCGATTTCTGGCAAAAAAAGATAGTTAAAAAATTCTGTGAAGGCAAGTGGAATATGGGGTGGGGAGGTATTTCAGGATGGATTATGTAACTGCTGGACTGAGTTTATAACCCAAGTTCATTGTTCATCTTAATTAAACAACACATTAGCATGAAGACAGAATTAGGAATCCAGCTTAGGCTTTTCACAAAACTAATAATTATTTCTTGCGTCTAAAAAACGCCGGAACATTTAAAATATCATCATCAACTTTCTCGTCATGTTCATGAGAATTTTCATCATCAAAAATAGTTGCACTAAAAAATTCACGCCGTTTTTTTTCAGCTTCTTGAGTTTTTTGTAATGGCGCTTTTTCTTCAATCTCCTCTTCCTCAACTTTTTTAGTTAATGGCTTAATTTTAAATTCTTTTAACTCTTCTTTATCTTCTTTAACTTTTGAAGAATTCATGAAGCTAAACAAATTAAATCCACCTTCTTTTTTTGGAGCTACTTTGATATTTAGTTTTGTTGACTTGGTCTTGATTTCTGGTTTTTTAATTTCGATTTTTTCTTCAAAATTATCTTCATACTCTTCTTCATGAAGCTTTTCTTCTAATTCTTCAGCAAAAAAGCTAACTTGGGTAAATTGATTATCTTGCGCGACGTCATGTTGAAGCTCTTTTGAAGCTAGTTCTTCAGTTTTACCATAATTTTGGTTAGCTTCTTTTTGGTAAGATTTTTTTGGCTTAAAATTAGAATCGCTAATTTCTTCAACGTCCTCTTCAGCAACTTTAGAAGCGACTCCTGGATCAAAAAAACTTTTGGTTTCTTGTTTTTTATCAGCATCGGCATTGATTTTAAAACGGCTTGGCTCTTGATTTTCTTGTGTTTTCAGGGCTTCGCGCTTGAATTCTTCAACGTCAATTCCAGTTGCCACAACAGAAATTCTGATTTTGCCTTTCATATTTTCATTAAAGGCCGAACCGAAAATAATATTGGCATTTGAATCAACTTCTTTCTTGATTGCATTAACCGCCATATCAGCTTCAAATAGTGTCATGTCTGGTCCACCAGTCATGTTAACCAACACACCTTTTGCACCTTTGATTGAAATATCATCAAGAAGTGGATTAGAAATTGCCGCTTCGCAAGCAGCAATAGCACGGTTTTCACCAGTTGCTTCACCAGTTCCCATCATTGCTTTACCCATTTTGGTCATGATAGTTCTGATATCGGCAAAGTCCAAATTAACCAAACCTGGCATGGTGATAAGATCAGTAATTCCGCGCACACCAGCGTGCAAAACATCATCAGCCATTTTGAAAGCTGATTCAAAAGTTGTATGTTCGTTGGCGATTCTAAAAAGATTTTGATTTGGAATGATGATTAAAGTATCAACATATTTTTTAAGCTCGTCAATGCCAGCCTCTGCTGTTTCCATGCGGTATTTTCCTTCAAAATGGAAAGGCTTTGTTACAACGCCAACAGTTAGAATATCGCGCTCGCGAGCTAATTTTGCAATTACAGGAGCTGCACCAGTTCCAGTTCCGCCGCCCATTCCAGCAGCGATGAAGACCATATTGTTGCCATCTAAATATTTTTCGATTTCTTCAATATTTTCTTCGGCAGCTGCGCGCCCACGATCAGGAAATGAACCTGCTCCCAAGCCCTTGGTAGTTTTTACACCAAGCTGAATACGATTTTGCGCAAGAGAATTTTGCAAAGCCTGAGCATCAGTATTTGCTGCCACAAACTCAACGCCTTCAAGGTTAGAACGAATCATGTTATTAATCGCATTTCCGCCAGCACCACCAGCACCAAAAATTGTGATTCTAGGTTTCAAAAGATCAGGTTGAGGAATATCAAGCTTTAAAGACATAGATTTGGTTTTTCTTGTTTTAGTCATTGGGAAAATTTAGGAAAAATCTGCGAGAAAATTTGGAGGTTTTTTAGTAAAGAATTTCAAGACTTCAAGTTATGATTTGGAAATATACCAAATTAACTATCTCTTGATAGCCATAACTTTGTCTTTTTGGTAAAAATTTGCTCAGAAAATGACGCTGTATCACTTGATACAGCTTACATTTCCAGTCGCAATTTTTCCTCAAAAATACTTCGTTAGAGCTATCAAGAGATAGTTAATTTGGTATATTTAGAATCTGTTTTGAAATATTTATAATTTCATCCTTTAATTACAGATTTCAAGCCTTTCAGCTCAAGGATTAAGAAGTGTAAGATGATTTTAATTAAACTCCAATCTCAACTTATTTTGATAAGTAATCAAAGTTGTTTTCACAATTTCATCTTCAAGATTTATCGCGATTGAAGAGCTTTCTTTATTCACCAAAAGCTCGATAAAATTATAAATATTCTTCGCAAAAAGTTTACTGGCATCAGCCGCAATTCTGCTTGGAAAATTTTCATGTCCGATAATTTTTACATCATCGATTTCTACAATTTTTCCAACTTGAGTTAAAGCACAATTTCCACCATTTACCGCTGCTAAATCAACAATGATTGAGCCTGGCTTCATTGATCGAACCATGGCTTCGGTAATTAGAATTGGCGCTTTTTTGCCGGGAATTAATGCAGTTGCAATTACAACATCTTGAGTTTTTATAACATCTTCTAAAAGTTGCTCTTGGAGTTTTTTATATTCTTCACTCATTTCTTTAGCATAAACTCCATCGGTTTTTTCTTCTGATTTTACTTCGATGAATTTGGCACCAAGACTTTGAACTTGCTCTTTTGCTGATTTACGTACATCGAATGCACAAACAATTCCGCCCAGTCTTTTGGCAGTTGCAATTGCTTGAAGCCCAGCTACGCCCGCTCCTAAGATCATAAATTTCGCTGCAGAAATTGTTCCAGCAGCAGTCATCATCATCGGGACAGCTTTTGGCATTTCATAGGCAGCTTCAATGACAGAAATATAGCCCGCTAAATTACTTTGCGAAGAAAGGGTATCCATGGTTTGGGCTCTTGTGATTCGTGGAAGTAATTCAAGTGCAAAAGCAGAAATGCTTTTTTTCGCGAAATCGCTGATTTTATCTTTGTTGAAATATGGGTTTAGAAGTGCGATGAAATTTACGTCTGGTTTGGTTTTGGTAAAATCGATTTCGGTGCGCTGGACCGAGATTATTAAGTCGATTTCAGGGAGAATTTGGTTGATATCAGCAACGATTTTAGCTCCGGCTTTTTCGTAAATCAAATCGGGGATCGAGGATTTAAGACCGGCGTTGGATTCGATGTAAGTTTCAATATTTAGGGATTTATATTTGGTGATGAGATCGGGAGTTAAGGCAACGCGATTTTCGGAAGAGTTGGATTCTTTTAGGACTAAGAGTTTCATAGGGTTTATGAATAGGATTTTTGAGATTTTTTTTGATCGAATTTGCTACTGAAAGCCCGACTTAGCTCGCAAGAGCGAAGACTGGTGCGGTCGAGAAGATTTGAACTTCCACGGGTTTTACCCCACAACGACCTCAACGTTGCGCGTATACCAATTCCGCCACGACCGCATAAACACTAGCGCAATTACCTAACTAGTGGTTTTAACCTATTTAATGCAACGATAAACATTGCTAAATCTGGATTTGGCTGGGCTTTTAAATCTGAGATGAAGCTGTCAAAACGCTCAACTAAGAAATCAGCAGATTTAATCCAACTATCCAAAGAGTTATCTTCGCAGATTTTCTTATCGTCACAGCTAAAATCAACAATACGTTTCGCAATACGCATTTGGTAAGAATATAAATCTTCTAAAATGGTTTTGCTCGAAAGTTTTTGCCAATAATTTTCTGGAGTTTGTTTAGTCAATCTGCTGCGTAACCATTTTAATGAAAATCTGGTTCCAACTGCGAAATAGATTTTGGCAATTGTTTTTAGATCAAGATTTGAATCCGCAGAAATTTCAGCAATATCAAAAGCCGAAGCAACGGGATCCATAGCGGCAATTTTGCCGGCTAATTTGCGGTTCACATTATTTGAATGATATTTTTCGATTTTTCTTTCAAATGATTCACGAGATGCTTGCGCCAAAACTTGCGATAAAACTGCTGATAATTCATCAGTGATTTTTCTAAAGCCCGCAACAATTGCAGAAAGATTATCTTTAGATTGATTGCGTAACAACCACATTACAGATCTTTCAAGCAACTTATTCGGACTTAAGAACATTTGCATTTGAATGTGTGAAGCTATTTTGCCATCAAGATTTTCAATTTCTTCCCAGACTTCACGAAGCCCAAAAGAATCGCAAGCGATGATAAAACTTTTCACTACATCGACAATTCCAAAGCCACTATCTTGGCACATTTGATTGATGAAAGTGATGCCAATTCTATTCACGATAAAGTTGGTGATTTGAGTGGCGATAATTTCACTTTTTAGTTGATGATGAGCAATTTCATCAACAAATTTTTCCTGCATTAATTTTGGGAAATAAGAAAATAATTCACTCTCGAAATATTTATCTTTAATTAAATCTGAAGCTAAAATGTGGTTGTAAATATCCATTTTAGAATAGGCCAACATCACACAAAGCTCTGGGCGAGTAAGACCAATTTTGTCATTTTGCCTTTTATCAATTTCTTTTTTCGAAGGTAAAAATTCAATTTTGCGATTTAAGAAACCTGTTTTTTCAAGCTTATCTAAAAACTGTGATTGATCACCAATTGCTGAAATTCCTTGTGAATAAGCGATTGAAATAGCTTGAGTTTGCAGGCGATTGTCACTTAACACCAAATGCGAAACTTCGTCGGTCATTGATTCAAGAATTTTATTTCTTTCTTCAAGAGTAATTTTTTTGCTACGAAGAGCCGAAGTTAAAGCAATTTTAATATTTACTTCATGATCTGAACAATCAACGCCAGCCGAATTGTCCATTGCGTCAGTGTTAATTCTTCCTCCATTTAGGGCATATTCAATACGACCTCTTTGGGTGAAACCAAGATTTCCACCCTCACCTATAACTTTGCAACGAAGCTCGTTGCCATTAATACGAAGTGAATCGTTTGCACGATCGCCAACTTCTTGGTTAACTTCATCATTTGCTTTAACGTAAGTTCCAATTCCGCCATTCCAAAGAAGATCAACCGGCGCTTTTAAAATTGCCTTAATTAAATCATTTGGAGATAATTCATCTTCTTCAATTGCCAAAACCGCTTTGATTTCAGGTGTGATTTGAATGGTTTTTTCACTTCTTTCAAAAATACCGCCACCTTTGGAAATTAAAGATTTATCATAATCAGTCCAGCTTGAGCGCGGAAGGTTAAACATTCGCATGCGCTCTTTGAATGAAGCTGCAACATCAGGATTTGGATCAAAGAAAATATGTAAATGATTAAATGCGGCAACGAGTTTAATATGCTGAGAAAGTAACATGCCATTTCCAAAAACGTCGCCTGCTAAATCGCCAATTCCAACACAAGTGAAATCTTGAGTTTGAGTATCGATGCCCATTTCGCGGAAATGGCGCATAACTGAAATCCAGCCGCCTTTAGCGGTGATTCCCATTTTTTTATGATCATAACCAACTGAGCCTCCGGATGCAAAAGCATCTCCAAGCCAGAAATTATATTCCGCAGAAATACCATTGGCGATATCGGAGAAGGTCGCAGTTCCTTTATCTGCGGCAACTACTAGATATGGATCTTGCGCATCATGCATTATAACATTTTGCGGATGTTCAATTTTGTTATTTACAACATTATCAGTTATATCTAACAAACCACGAAGGAAGTTTTGATAGCATTCAACCCCTTCTTTTTGAAGTTCATCACGCGTGAAAGCACTAGTGTCGCGCTTCAAGACAAAACCACCTTTTGATCCAACCGGAACTATTACAGCATTTTTAGTCATTTGCGCTTTCATCAAGCCTAAAACTTCGGTTCTAAAATCTTCTTGACGATCAGACCAGCGAAGTCCGCCGCGAGCAACTTTGCCACCTCTTAAGTGAATTGCTTCAAACCTAGTTGAATAAACAAAAATTTCAGCATGTGGAAGTGGAAGTGGAAGTTCAGGAACTTTTTTGCAATCAAATTTGAAGGAAACGTAACCTTTAAATCCGCCATGTTTTAATGATTGATAATAGTTAGTACGCAGCGTTGCTTCAATCACACCAAGCAATCTTCTGATAACTGAATCATCAGTGACATCTTTCACTTTATTTAAACCTTCGCGGATTTGAGCAACAATTTTTTCAGATTTTTTATTTCTTTCAGCAATTGTAATTTTTAAGAACGGATCAAATTTTGTTTCAAATAATTCAACCAATAATTTGGTGATGGCAGAATATCTAACCAAAACATCCGCAACATAAGTTTGGCTGAAGCGAAATCCAGTTTGGTAAAGATATTTGTTATATGCGTTAAGCATGTAAATCTGTTTCCAATGCAAGTCAGCAGTAACAACAAGACGGTTTAAAAAGCCAACTTGCATAATATCTTGCCAGATTAATGAAACGGTTTTTTCAAAATTTAATTTAGTTTTTTCTGATAATAAGTGACCTTGTTTGCTTAAGTTTAAATGGAAATAGTGAATCCAGACTTTACGCTTGCTTCTTATTTTTTCATCTTCTTCGGCAGTTATAACATAAGTATGTTCTTGAATTACATTAAAGCCAAAACTTTCTAAAATCGGCATGATTGAAGAAAGAATTAATTCTTTTTCTGGGCTAAAAATTTTAAGTTCGGTTACGTCTTCAGGAAGTAAATCGGAAGATTTGTAGAGATTAAATAAAACCGAGTTTTTTTGTAGACATTCTTCAATTCGCGAAATGTCAATCGCGGCGCGCTTAGAATCAAAACGGTTGATATAACTTACTGAGAAAGCATTTTTATATTTAGCGTAAAGTGAAACACGAACTTCGTCATCAAATTTGGCTTTGATTGATTCCAGCAAATCATCGCTCCAAACTTTAGTCATTTTGGTAATTTGGCGCTCGATATCATTTTCATCAACAGTTGGAATTCCTTTATTAGTGCGAACAATTACGTGAAAACGAATTAGATTTGAATCAGTGATTTGCACAAAAGAATCTGCAACTTCGCCATTATAAACTTGAGCAAGGTAATCTTTAATTTTATCGCGCAATTCAGAATTGCTGCGGTCGCGCGGAGTGAAAATCAAGCAGCTAACGAAACGATTAAATTTATCTTTGCGACCAAAGAAACGAACTTGCGAACGACCACAAATTGCTACAATTCCCGTGGCATTTTTAAGTAAATCTTCTGAGCTGATTTGAAATAATTCATCGCGCGGATAAGATTCTAAAGTTGAAACTAAATCTTTGTAATTATGGCTGGCTTTAATGTATCCAGAATCTGCAATAACTTTATTGATTTTACCGCGAATAAGTGGAATTGAAGCAGTGCTGGCGTGGTAAGATGATGTAGCAAATAAACCAATAAAACGGAATTCACCAATTACCTTTCCTTCAGCAGAAATTTTTTGAACACGGACTCTTTCTGCGTTTGCAACTCTGTGAATTCTGGAGCGATAACGTGATTTTAAAACTTCGATTACGTAAGGATTTTCAACTGAATCGCTAACTTCTTCAAAAGAAGTATTAATAACTTCTGGTACAAATTCTTCATTTTCTGATCTAAAAATTCCAAAGCCGGAATTTTTAGTTTCCTCCAAAGCATATTCATTTTTTTTAACTTCGCGAACATCAAATTCTTTAGCACCAAGAAGGATAAAATTTCCACTGGCGATCCAGTTTAAAAATTCTTTAATTTCATCAGTTTCTTTATTGATTTTTTTCGCATTATCAATTTGGTCGGCAGCTTTATTAACAAGCTCAATCATTGGCTGCCAATCTTTTACAGCCAAGGCAACATTTTTCAAAATTTTGCTGATATTTTCTTGCAACATTTTGATATCTGATTCCGCAGTAAGCTTATCGAGATGTAACTGAATTATCGATTCTTGATGAGCGGTTTTAGAGGTGGAAATTTCTTCTAACTTTCCATTTTTGTCACGGATTGAAGAATAAATCGGGTGAATAATATTTTTAACGCGAACGCCGTATTTATCTAAATAGGCAACAGTTGAATCAACCAAAAAAGGCATATCATCATTAACGATATCCAAAAAAGTATAAGATGATTCAAAGCCATTTTTCTCAATCGTTGGATTGCAAATTCTAACTTTAAATTCACCTGGTTTTTTATTTACATAAAAATCGAAGCTCAAAAGAGCCGCGTTGTATAGCTCTTCGATTGAGTAATTTAGAAAATCGTGCGAAGTACTTACTGAAAAAAAATTTTTTACAAAAGTTGTAAAATCTTTTCCGTCAAAACCGACAAATTGTTTTTTCTCTTGAGAAAAGTTGATTACTTGCGCGATTAGATTCTGCATTTTTTGCATAACGTATTTGAAAATTATTTATTATTTTTTAATAAGTGTTACGACCATCTGCATCCCTTCCAGTCTAGGATTGATCTCAGGTTTAGCAAATTCTTCAGTATCTTTTAAAATATCGACCATCATTTTTTCAGCTAAATCACGGTGAGTAATTTCACGGCCTTTCATTCTGATGCTGACTTTTACTTTATTTCCCTTCTCAACAAATTCGATAGTATGTCTGATTTTCGTGTCGAAATCGGCTTTTCCGATATTAATCGTCATTTTTACTTCCTTCACCTCAACTACTTTTTGTCTTTTTTTAGCATCTGCAGCTTTTTTCTGAATTTCATATTTCATCTTGCCGAAATTGGCAATTTTACAAACTGGTGGCGCCGCATTTGGCGAGACTTCGATTAGATCTAACTCTACTTCCTGAGCCATTTTAATCCCTTCAGCCACTGTTGTGACTCCGATCATATTTCCGTCTTGATCGATGAGCCTAATTTCTTTGGCTTTAATTTGATCATTAATTTTAAAAGGATTGTTTGAGCTATTTTGCTGCTGCGGTTTTACTGGAATCACGAGGTTTTTTTTGATTATTAAAAAAAGAGAAATTGAAAAGAATTTTTATAAACTAAAACCGCTCCACTAAATTTCAACTTATGAAATTGGAATAATGTTTGGGGAATAAAAATCTATTAATTTCAATGAAATCAAAGCGGATATCATAATTTTGAAAATGAGGATTTTGTGAGATAAAAAACTGCGCCGATTTTTTGATGCGCTCAATCTGCTTGGGACGCAAAACTTCTTCGCTAATAATTTTTGAATTGCGTGCTTTCACTTCAATTAAAATGATGTGGCGCGATTTTTTGGCGATAATGTCAATTTCACCAAAATGCGATCTGTAGCGCCATTTCAAGATTTTATAACCTTTTAAGCGTAAAAATAATATCGCAATTCTTTCGGCGAGAATTCCGAATTGATGGGTTTGTTTTTTGGTCATTAATTTTTTAAGAAAAAATTTAAGACAGGCTCTAAGATTTTTTGCTACTTACTTCAAGCGCCAATTTATAAATCTCCTTCTTATTCATTGAATAAATTTCAGCCAGATTTTGTGACAAATCTTTTAAACTATGTCCTAAAAAAATCGCGTTGGAAATTTCTTTTTTTAATTCTTCTTCGCTAAAAATTTTTTCATTTTTATCAGCTTTTTCAACAATAACCACAAACTCGCCGCGCAACTTTCCAGAATTTTCATCAAAAAATTTAATCAGGTTTTGTAACTCATTTGTTACAATTTCTTCATGCATTTTTGAAATCTCGCGAGCTGCGCAAACATTGCGATTTCCTAAGGTTTTAAAAACTAAATCGAGAGTTTCTTTAACGCGATTTGCTGATTCAAAAAACACAAACGTAAAATTTCTCGGCAATGATTTTAAAAGTTTTTCTTTTTGAACTTTAGAAGTTGGTAAAAAACCGATAAATAAAAAATTATCACAAGCAAGACCTGACGCGCAAAGCGCTGCAGTAACACTTGATGCACCGGGAAGTGGAATTATTTTTTGGTTAAATTGGCGTAAAAAATTTATTAATTTATAACCCGGATCAGAAATTAGGGGCGTTCCAGCATCTGAAAGCAAAGCCAGCGATTTTCCTGAAAGCATTAAATCGAGAATTTTTTTGCGAGTTTTTTCATCGCAATGATCATTGTAAGTAAGAAATTTTGCTTCTTTTAATTTATAAGCAGCAAATAATTTTACTGAAACGCGAGTGTCTTCGCAAATAACAAAATCAACATTATCCAAAATCTGCAAAGCCCGCAGCGTAATATCTGCCAAATTACCAATTGGCGTTGCCACAACATAAAGCGCATTTTCAATTTTTATTTCTTGAGTTTTTAGAGAAAAATCTTGCATATTGCCCAAATATTAAAATTCACGAGTTAACAATCTTCTTTTCAAATCATGAAAAAACTTTCCCTGCTTTTAGTGCTTTTTCTTTTTAGCTGTCAATCAATTAGCAAAAAGATTGAATTGCCACAAATTTTAAAACCAACTGAAGATCGAACTGCCGTTGAAACGCATCAGCAATTTGAATCTCGTGATTTAGCTGTTGAAAAAGCGCAATTAAAAAAAGTTCAAGTAGCATTATTTTTGCCATTTTCAGGCAAGAACAAAGAATTAGGCTGGAGTTTGTTTAACACTGCAACTTTATCATTATTTGATAATGATCCAAATCATAATATTGAATTGATTTTGATTGATTCCAAAGAAACGCCACAAGAAGCTGCTAAAGCTTTCAAGGAAGTTATTGATCGCAAAATTAAAATTGTCATCGGACCAATTTTTAGCACTTCGGTTGAGGCAATTGAAAAAGATGCTAAAGACCATCAAATCGCCGTAATTTCACTTTCTAACAATCAGCAATTAATCGGTAAAATTAACAATGAGGGCGGAATTTTTATTGCAGGAATGTTGCCTGAAGCTCAGATTGATAAAATTGTTAATTATAGTTTGCAAAAAGCCAAATTTAGTTTCGCGATCATCGCACCAAATAACCAATATGGACAAACTATAAATGATCTGTTCAAGAAAATGGTGAAAAATCGTGATGGCGATTTTATTACTTCTGAATTTTATGATCCAAGCGGCAAAGATTTAGATCGCGCTGTTAACCGAGTAGTTAATTCATTTTCAATTTCACCGCATTTAAAAAATAAAAAAGATGCCGTTATCACCGAATCAGACCGCACTTATCCAAAAGTTATAATTATTCCAGAATCAGGAAAAACTTTGTCCAAAATTGTCGCATCAATTAAACAGCAAAATAAAGATGAAAGAGAATTTCAGATTGTCGGCACCAGCCAATGGGATGATGTTTCAACATTAAATGATTTTAACCTTGTTGGTGCTTGGTTTCCAGCTCCGGAAAATGAAAAATTTCGCAATTTTGAAAAAGCTTATTACCAAATTTATAATAAATTTCCGCCAAGAATTTCTTCGATTATTTATGATTCAGTTTCGGTTGTAGCCGAATTATCAGACCACAAAAAAGGCGAAGCGCCCACAGTTATTGATTTTACAAACTATAGCAAATCTTCAAAAAATGGTTTTGATGGAATTGATGGTTTGTTTAGATATTTGCCGAATGGCTTGGTACAAAGGAATTTGGCAGTTTTAAAAGTTGGAAATGGGCGTTTTGAAACTATCGAAAAACCGGTTGAACAGTTTTTGAAATATTAGAATTAACAATTTTTGATAGATTTTATTTCGATTTTTAAACCAATTCCCACCTTGCTCGCGGCTTAAATTCTAAACCATCTACCAATCCCAATCTCATTTTTTCAACGCCAGTCCAAGCCACCATCACTGCGTTATCAGTGCAAAGTGCAATTGGTGGCGCGATTACTTCAATTTCGTATTTTTTCGACCAATTTTGCAGTGCCGAAAAAATATAACGATTCGCCGCCACGCCTCCGGCAATAATCAATTTTTTTGCACCTTTTTCTAAAAGCTGCACATTATCTAAGCGATTCAAAACAATCTCGCAAACCACGTTCTGAAAGGATGCGCAAATATCAGCTTTATCTTTTTTATTAATTTTTTGCGGCGTTGTTAAATGTGAAAAATCTTCGCCAATTAACTTCTCAATTTCGCGACGCACAGCGGTTTTAAGACCAGAAAATGAAAAATTACAAAGATGATCTTTATGTTTTGCACCGTCAATTAATGGCTTGGAAAATTTAAATCTTTTTTCATCGCCAATCAAAGCCAATTTTTCAACCGAAGGTCCGCCCGGATAAGGCAAACCAAGCATTTGCGCTACTTTGTCAAAAGCCTCGCCCAAAGCATCATCAATTGTTTCGCCCAGCTTTTCATAATCACCAACACCGCGTGCAAATAAAATTTGGCAATGACCGCCAGAAATTAACAAAAGTAAAAAAGGAAATTCCAAATCAGAAGTAAGACGCGCTGTTAAAGCATGACCTTCTAAATGATTTACCGCTAAAAATGGTTTTTTGTAAACCGAAGCCAAAGTTTTCGCCGCCATCATTCCAACAATAACGCCACCAATTAAACCGGGTCCTGAAGTTGCTGCGAATCCATCAATATCGTCAAATTTTAAATTAGCATTTTTTAAAGCCTGCAAAATTAATTCATCTAAAACCTCAATATGACCTCGCGCTGCAAGTTCCGGCACCACGCCGCCAAATTTTTTATGCAATTCAATTTGTGAATTTAAAACGTGAGACAAAATATTTTTTTGCTCATCAACAATCGCAACAGCAGTTTCATCGCAGGAAGTTTCAATACCGAGAATTTTCATTTTAATTTTTAAATAAATCAGGGTGAGTTCCAGTTTATGAACTAATTATTTTTAGATTTTTTATCTAAAAACATAAAAGCTTCTTGGCTGGATTTAAAAGTTTAATTATGAAAATTATCCAAATTTCCAAAGCGCGTAAATTCTGAATCAAAAAATAAATTCACGCTGCCAACTGGGCCGTTACGTTGTTTAGCAATAATAACTTCAGCTTTATGTGAAACTTCCTGCATTTGAGTTTTCCATTGATGAAATTTATCGGCCTCATTTTCTTGCGGACGTTTGCGTTCCAAATAATAACTGTCGCGATAGATAAATGCTACAACGTCGGCATCTTGCTCGATTGATCCTGATTCACGCAAATCTGAAAGTTGCGGGCGCTTATCTTCGCGTTGTTCGACGGCGCGCGACAATTGCGAAAGCGCCATTACGGGAATGTTAAATTCTTTGGCGATTGCTTTTAAACCTTGTGTGATTTCAGAAACTTCTTGAACTCTATTTTCGCTGGAGCGCGAAGTTGTGCCGCGAATTAATTGCAAATAATCAATTACCAAAAATGCTAAATTATGTTTGCGCACCATTCTGCGGGCGCGTGTACGAATTGCAGAAATTGAAAGTGCCGGAGTGTCATCAATAAAAAGTGGCATTTTTGAAATTTCTGCCGAACGCGCTGCCACAACTTCCCATTCGTTTTCATTTAATTGACCGGTTCTAAATTTAGTGGCGTTGATACTGCATTCCATTGATAAAATTCTTGCCGCCAATTGATCGGAAGACATTTCGAGTGAGAAAAATCCAACTGCTTTTTTATCTTTCGCATCAACTATATCTTTGTTTAAAAACTTGCAGGCATTGACCACGATATTAATTCCAAGCGCAGTTTTACCCATTGAAGGTCTTCCCGCCAAAATAATTAAATCGGATTGTTGCATGCCGCTCAAAATTTTATCTAAATCTGAAAGTCCGGTTGAAACGCCGCTAATGTGACTGTCACGTTGACGCGCCAAAATTGTTTTATCCAGAGTTTCTTTCATCGAATGCGAAATGCTGCGAAAATCGCTACGACCATTTCCATGTTCAGAAAGTTTAAATAAATGCGATTCTGCAAGCTCGATTTGCTCAGTTGCTGAAGTTTTTTCTTCGGCTTTAAAAACCCGATTCACAATATCTTCGCCAACCATTGATAATTCACGCTTCAAAGCCAAATCATGAATTAAACGACCATAATCAGAAATATCGATAATTGCTGAAGCTGTCGCCAAAAGCGTTGATAAATAAAGCGCGCCGCCAGCTGCTTTAACAGCTACATCAGATTCAAAAAATTGCTTAAGCGTAACTTGATTGGCAATGATGTTAACTTTTTCGATATTGTGTAAAATCTGAGCAAAAATATTGCGATGCGCCGGCTCGTAAAAATGCTCTTCGCGCAAAAATTCGGAAACGCGATTTAGATATTCGTTATTTAAAATAATCGTTCCAAGAACCGCTTGTTCGGCTTCAATATTAAATAATTCTTTACGGATTGTAACTTGGTTTTCGGCTGTCATTTTTTTGAGGAAATTTTTTCTTAATTGGGTTGTTGAGAATATTGGCGGTTATTTTGAAATCAACTCTTCACTCCCCTTTTTTCTAACTTTCGCGCCAAAGTTCTGCGATGCATTCCAAGGCTGCGTGCCGCTTTGGAAATGTTAAAATCAGCATCAACCAAAGCTTGGTGAATATATTCCCATTCGATATTTTTGATCGAGGTTTTTTTATCTGATATTTTCTCTTCCAAAGCCTCACCATTAAAAGCGGCAATTATTGCATCAACATTTGCTGGCTTTGCTAAGTAATAACAAGCTCCCAACTTAATCGCTTCAATTGTTGTGGTGATGCTGGCGTAGCCTGTGAGCATCACAATTTTAATTGTAGAATCAAATTCATGCAAAGCTTTGATTAAAGCCAATCCAGACTCACCAGGCATTTTTAAATCAACAACTGCAAATCTTGGGTGAAAATTTTTTAAAAGCGCGAGCGCATCTTTAACATTATTGGCAATTTTAGTTTCATAATTTCGGCGCATAAAAGAGCGTGACAAGCTTTCAGATAAAGCTTTGTCATCTTCGACAATTAAAACAGTTTGATAATTTTTCATTATTTAAAATCACTTTTTTTTGCCTGTTCAAGCCTTTCACTTCCTGAATCGGAAAGAATTTCAGAAAGAGTTTTTTTGCAACGCTCAATTTGTGATTCAATCATTAAAATATCAGAATTTAAATCTTCTTTTTTTAAATCGAGATTTTTCCAATCATTCAAAATAACCAAGATTGTCGCAAGCGGCGTTCCCAGATCATGAGCTGCAGCAGTTGCGAGCATTGCGCTTCTAAGCAATTGCTTTTCTTCCAAAGTTTTTTGGTCGCGCTCTTTTAAATTTTTTGAAATTTTGGTGACAAAAATTAACAATAAAACTGTCGCCAAAACATGACTGATCAACATTCCATTCAGATGTAAATTGAAAGCATTGTGATTATGAAATTCATGCATTTCATTAAAATTAAAACCAAGCCAAATGTAACAAAATGTTGTAATTGCAGTGATCGTCCAAGCGTAACTTGTGCGTAGCAAAATAGCGGCAATAATTACTTGTAGTAAAAATAATGAAATAAAAGGATTGGAAGCTCCACCGCTTAAATAAAGCTGCGCTGTTAGAGCTGACACGTCAAAAAGCAATTCAATGAATAAAAATTTATCGCTGATATTTTGACAGTTTTTATAACAATAAAAACTTATACAATTAATCAAAAATAAAAGCATAACCACTCCAAACATTGGCTTTATTGGCAACGAAATTTCAAAAAATCTGCCAACAAAAATAATAGTCACAACCTGCCCGATAATTGCGATGATACGAAGCAAAATAAGCTGAAGCAGATTTTTATGATTAGCGCTTTTAGAGAAATTATTTTTCATTTTTTATTTATATTCATTTATGTCTAACTCTCGATGTCAATACTGAACTTGTTTCGGAATCTATCAAATCTCATCACGACAAAAAAACTTCAGATACAAAAAAAGCCGTAAGCGGATTTCCCGCCTACGGCTTTTATTTTTTTAAAATTTACTAATATCTACCACTATTGCGATATTGTTGTTGATTGTCTAAAGCTGGTTGTTGACCAGCGTTTTTGGATGCCGCCGGAGCATTATTATTGGTATCTTGAGTATAATAATAATTAATCATTTCTTGCGGACTACGACCCATATTCATCATTGAATTATTGTTGGATGAACCAGGATTTCCAGTGTTTGGGATAGTTATAAAATATTGCTTCTGCTTGAAATCACCACAACGAGTTGAGTTATATGAGTTAAAGAAGAAGATCACGCTCATCATATCAAGCATGCATCTTGTTCCGTCACCAGTTCTAGTTCCGCTAACATCAGTTCTAAGCGTTCCCCACCAGATTGGAGTGTTAAAGTTAGATGAACCATAGCCTTCTTTGGTAAGAGTTACTGTATAATCTTTTGGCTCAACATTAATAGTTGCTGGAGTTTTACCATAATTTCTGCCTTCAATAAAAATATCTGCACCAGGAGGATTGCTACCAATTGAAAGATCAACGGTTTTATCATTAAAAAAAGCACAAGATGCTGTCATTTCAAGCAAGATAAACAGAACAATTTTATGAAAAAATTTCATGATTTTAATTTAGTTAACGTTTCCAGCGGTTATGAACCCAGAACCACTGCGCAGGATGTTGCTTGATCCACTCTTCAAGTTTAATATTAACTTTCCGAGTGAGTTGAATTACGTCGAAATTAATGTTGTCTGACTTTTGAAATGCAAGTGATTTTTCCACTTCTACACAAAACTTGAATTTTTTTCCAAGTCGAATTGAGCGCGCTGGAATTAGTGGTACATCATATTTTAAAGCAATTCTGGCGATTGAAGTTGTAGTAATTGCATCATCGTTAAAAAACTTCACCAACTCACCTTCAGAAACTTTTTGATCGACCAAAATAATTACAAAACCACCTTTTTTAATTTCTTCGATAATTTTGCGACTGCCGCTAGTGTTTTTTTCAATCATCGAAACGCCACGAAGATTTGCCGTCATTTTTTCAACATAAGGATTATTAAGCGGGCGATAAAATGTGCTTACTTTTAAACCATTTTTTAAAAAAGCTTTCGGCCCAACTTCCCAATTTCCGGTATGAGCGCCAAAAATTATTCCGCCCTTCCCGCTTTCTTTAAGAATTCGAATATTTTCGCGGCTTTCTTGTGAAATTTCGAGCATGGTTTCAATATCTTCCATTTTACAAGCGCCGATATGACTAAACTCGCCAACGATGCGACCTAAATTATCCCACATATCATCAATAATTTTTTCTTTTTGTTCTTCGTTTAGTTCCGGCAAGGCTTTAGAAATATTTTTATAAGCCAGTTTATTAACTGAGATTTTTTTGCCGACGAATTTTGCAATTATAGCGCCAATATCAGAAGCGGTTTGCGGCTTCATGATAACAAAAAACCACATGAAAAGCTTTACGATTAATGCTTCAATTATATAGCGCGCATCTTTGATTTTAGATTTTAGTAATTCTTTAAAATTCATAATTATTTTTGCTTAAAACCTTCAATAGCTTTGCCCAACATTTCCTTTATCAACTCTTTATTTTCTAAATCCAACACAATATCCAAATGCGCAATTTTTTGCTGATAAGCTGGCGAAAATTTTACCCAATCTTTTCTCGTTGTAATTAAAGTAGCATTTTTTTCTTCTGCTCTGTGAAAAAGCATTTCCAGATCTTGCTTTTTATAAAGATAATGATCCGGAAAATCGCAAGTTTCAATCACATCAAAACCTTCGTCACGTAGAAAAGAAAAGAATTTTTTTGGATAGGCTAAGCCACAAAAAGCGATTAATTTTTTACCGAAAAATTTATCTCGATTAGTTGGAATAACTTTGGATTTTACAATAATTTTACCTTCAAGTTTTTTTAATAAATCCGCTTCAGGTTCACCGATAATCACAATTAAATCTGCTTTTTTTAAACCAGTTTCAAGCGTTTCACGCATTGGTCCGGCAGGAATTAGAAAACCATTTCCAAAACCAATTTTTCCATCAACAACCATAATTGTAAAATCGCGATGCAATGATTCATTTTGCATTCCGTCATCTAAAACTACCAATTTAAATTCAGTCATTTTTTCAACTTGACGAGCGCCAAAAAGACGGTTTTGTGAAACAAATGTCGGAGCGGTTTCAATCAATAATAACGGCTCATCGCCGACTTGTTCGGCTTTGTTATTGTCAAATTTACGCAACAGTAAAAATTTTGATCCATCACTCATATAACCGCGACTTAAATAACAAAATTCCTGCGCCATTTCGTGAAGAATTTTACCGATTGCAATTGCAGTTGGAGTTTTGCCAGAACCTCCAGCAATAAGGTTTCCAACGCAAATTACCGGTTTGGAAATTCTAGTAGTTTTAGTGAAATATTTTTTAACGTGAAATCCGATAAAATAAATCCAACTTAGAGGTAAAAGCGCGTAAGCGATGAGATTTTTTTCAGTCCAAAATTTGGGAGTTTTTAACATTTAATAATGAGTTTTTGTTTAGTTTCACGATCTATCCGATTTGTCAGCGTAGTAATTTTTCCATCATGCATTTCAAGAACAACTTCTTCATTCAACTTCGCATCGTGAATCGAAGAAATCAAATTACCATTTTGCTTTTTAACCAAAGCAAAACCGCGCTTCAAAACTTCATGATAATTATTTGTTTTCAATAGTTTTGACAAATTTTCTAACTTACTAGAATTTTCTTTCAAACGCCTTTCCGTAATTGATTTTAAACGATCAAATGCAAAATCAACTTTCTGATTTGCCATATTTATTTTTGAAAAAAGTAACTGAGTTGAAATTTGCGTTGATGAAAGTTTTTGAATTTTCTTTTCAAAAAAATTTTGTACTAAAAAATCAAATTTCTTTTCTAAAGTAAAAAATCTTTCCCCGATTTGCGCCAATGCCTGCTTTGGATCAACCAAGTA
>CAMAXU010000029.1 GCA_945862455.1 Rickettsia typhi
AATGACAACTTCCACATCGATAGGCTTGCTTACCTCTTTTTTTGCCATTCTTTTTAACCGAAATTAGGCGACATTTTGGACAAGTTTTTAGTCATGTTTTTTGACTAAAATTTAGAGGTTTCTATTCGGAGAGAATAGAAAAAACTTGGAAAGCCTTAAAACTGGGGGCGAAAAGTGGGTTTTTAGCCCCCCATTTTTTTAATTATGCCGCAAACAACACTTCTGAAGTTACTCACACCGATAAATCTAAAAAAACTTGATTTGCGACAGCGCCATTATTAATTGAGCTACTCAACACAACAACTTAAGCTCAACGGTATAAATCTTTCTCGTTGATTGTAGAGCTGCTACTAGCGGTTTAATGAAAATGAGCTCGTCGGAAATCTAACTTCTCAAAAAAAAATTAACCAAAAACTTTCCGCAATTTTTTCACCCATGATATTTTTCTAAACCCTTTTTCCTCCCCTTCCCTTAATATGTGAGCAGTCTTAATCCACAAAATCGTCCCGCCTAAAATAATCACCGCAATATTCTTCAAAATAATCGGCACATTCCCCACCATAATCCCAAAAATTAACCAAAAAATCACGCCAATAATTGAAAGCAAATACATCCAAAACGAAATGCCTTTCGTATCTTTCGTTTTGATGGTTTTGATCGCTTGCGGAACATAGCCAATCATGGTAAAGAAGGCAGCGATTGAAGCGATGATGTCGGGAGTTATCATTTTGATTTTTCTTGAGATTTTGTAGTTTGTCTTAGAGTTGGTTTGGATAAGTTCCATTGCTCTTTTTTATCATCGAGAGTCTTGGAAAAAACTGTTGCACTTTCTAAAAAACCTTTTGGCAACAGACCTGATTCTAAGGCTTCAATTAAATTTCCCCCTTCTCTTGGATGAACACTTACACAAACAAATTCTCCATCAAATTTATGATGAGTATGAGGAGGAAAATTTAAAACCATTAAAGAATTTCTACTAAATTTTAGACTTACCTCACAATCCTTTCTTTCTTCAGGAATTTCATGTATTCCGCAAAAATTTAAAGTAACGCCAGCACCTTTATGTGTTGTAATGATATATAAACTCCTTTCTCCGGGATGATAATGACTGGCGGTTGTTTTATATTCTTCATTTTCATCTAAGACATCTGAGTCAAAACTCATTAAAGTTCCACTACTTCTGTTATACTTGCTTGGCACATATAACCTAGAAGCAATTTCTTTATAAAAATATTCGTTTTTCTTATTTTCAAGAATCGCTTGCTGTAGTCTAAGAGATATTATTTTTGCAGTTTCTGAAGGAAGATCAACAACTTTATTCAGAGAGTATCTTTGTATACTATCTTCATGATCTAAAACTTCTTTTAGCTCACAAGCCTTAAGAGCAAAAACTTGTCGTGGTTTTGCCATAATTTGAAAAGGCGTGAGATGAGGAATATCCAAAACCCCTAAATGATCCCTTGGAATTTGAATTGATTTTTTTAGTAATTGATGTGGTCTAATATCTTTTGAAGGAGCTATTCCTTGCTCACCATAATTTACAATTATATCATCTTTCGCAACCAAGATAATTTGACCAACTTTATCTTCTGAAGATAGTTCTATATCATCACTACTTGTAGTATATACTGAACTACCAATATCAATTCTTTGTTTACTGTTAACTTTATTGGATAGGTTTTCAATAAAGCTTTGCGTATCATCTGGATCGATGGCTTTTAGACTGGTAAATGTAATTTCAGATAATTTTTGTACAGAACTAGAAAAATACTTAGCATAAATTGCACCAAAACCAGGACCAACTTGTCTTAACAAAGAATCAAGAACAGGAGATAATTTTTTAGCTTGTTGCATTGCAGTAAGCATAGAGCGATATAAGAATAATTAATGATATCTTTAGCCAGAATTTATTTGGCTTTGTAATAATTTTTCTGTCATTAAAAGATTTATAAAATTCTTGAGCAATCCTTCTAACTTTCTTCCTTTTTTAACTAGGATTCCATAAGTCATTTCTGGAAAATAATCTGTCAAAATTCTTCCCACTAAATCACTATCATTCTCAGCCTCAAGCACAATATTCGAAATCATGGCAATCCCAATATCAGCTTTGACAAATTTTTTTAAAATTTCCCAATCAGACATTTCAAATTCAATAGTGCTGCGGATCTTATGAGCTTTTAATAATTCTTCAAATGCGGGCAGTGTGATGAGTTTTTGATCAATCCGAACTAGTTCATATTTTGCTATATCTGACAAAGTAATCATTTTCTTTTTAACAAGCGGATGATCTCTTCTAGTTAATAAGATTGGTTGATATTTTACAATCGGAAAAAACTCAAATTCACTAGGAATTTCATCTGAATTCATTGGATATATAAACATATCAATCTCATCTGCAAGCAATCGCTCTATACATTCACTTTTAGATAAATTTCTAATTTTAAATTTAACTGCTGAATGAGATTCTTTTAATTTTTTTATATATTTAGGCAAGATATAAGAAATGCCTGCGTGATTAGTGGCTATATCAATCACATTAAGTTTCTTATCTTTTGTAAATTTTATAAAGCTCTCAAACATATCATCTATTCCCTGAATGTAATAGATAGCTTGTGCATATAAATTTTTCCCCGCCTCAGTTAATTTAATTTTTTGTCCGTCTCTTTTAAAAACCTTCATATCCAAATCTCTTTCTAAAGATTGAATTTGTAAGGTAATAGCGGCTTGACTAAGCCCCATTTTTTTTGCTGATCCTGAAATACTTCCAGTTTGAACGGCGTAGTAGAATCCTTTCAATTGCTGGATCCGATTCCTTTTGTAGTAGAATTGTTTAAGCATAATATAACAATTATTAATAGGTCTATAAGAAAGATTGATTATAATTAATTTGTCTTTTTCAACTTAATCAACTTTTCTGCCGCAACTGTTTTTGAACTTCTTCACAACGAATCATTTTAAGACAATGAACTCACTACAAAATTTAAGTCATAATCAATTTGCTTTTGATCACCTAAAGCAAAGCGCAGAAAAATTTTTGGCATCATCTGAATTTCTAACCGCCATCACCCACGAATTAAAAACTCCATTAAACGCCATCATCGGTTTTTCTGATGTTCTGCGTGAAGATATTAACAACCCCAATTTACTCGCTGAATGTTTGGATTGTATTTCCGAAATCAATCGCGCTGCTTTTGAAATGAATGAGTTGGTTAATGATTTACTTGATGTTGGCGCAATTGCATCAGGGAATTTTTCGGTGGATTTGAGTTGCGATATTGATGTTGGTGATGTTTTAAAAAGAGCGCTGCGAATTAATCATGATTATGCTTTAAAGAGAAATGTGAGTTTGAAGTTGGAAATTAGTGACGATGTAAAATTTATGAAGCTTGATGAGAAAAGGATGAAGCAGGTTTTAACTAATCTGGTTTCTAATGCCGTTAAATATAGTCCGAAACAAAGTCAGGTAAAAATAATTTGTCGCAATATTTCTCCGCATCCGCTTCTAGCGTCAACCAAACCGAATCCAGAATTTTTAGAAATTTTGGTAATTGATCAAGGTTTTGGCATGACTGAAGAGCAGTTTAAAACTGCATTTGAGAAATACCAAACCATCCAAAACCCCAACTCCGGCAAAGTTGATTCATTCGGACTTGGATTACCTATCGTAAAGCAGCTAGTTGAGCTGCAAAATGGAACTATCGAAGTTAAATCAAAATTAAATGTAGGAACGGAAATAAAATTAAGATTTCCTTATTTGATGTAAACGAGCCACCACCACCCGCAAACCGCCTAAAGCGTGTTGCACTTTTGGATGGCGGAAACGTCATTCGAATTTCCTTGTTAGGTGAAAAGGCTTCTTCAAAAAAAAATTGAAGAAGCCTTTTTATTTTTAAATATCGGGAGCCACCAAGAAAGTCTTGGAAACTGGACTGCTTCGATAAACTAGTTCTGTTTTAAAGGCGCTGTCGCGTAAATCAACTTTTTCGTCGAAATTTTTGCAATTCTAAATTTTTTAAAAACGCACGTACGTCTGGGTACGCTTACCTTTCAAAAAATTTAGAATCACAAAAATTTCTTAGAAAAACTTGATTTACGCGACAGCGCCTTAAAATATTAAAAAAAGAAAATTAAGTGACCCATTTAAACTAAACAGAAATTTCTGTCGTAGATGAGTTCTTAATCACAACAAACCAAATGATCTAATAAAAATAACAACAGTAAAACTCACCCGTCTTATGATTTTATAAAATTGAAACACTTTTATAAAAAAATATTGCCTTTTTTGTATTTTTAATATTTTTTGCCCCAGCCTTTATTTAAAGACTCAGTCAGTGTTTTCATCACAAGCGTTTTGACTCGTCAAATTTCCTCTCATCGGTAATTTACTTTCATAATCTTATATCATTATCACTTTGATACTTCTGGAAAAGAACAGTTAAAAAAACTTCAAAATGATAACAAATAATTCAATTCGTTAGTGGTGTAATTCTACTGAATTCAAGGAGCAGTTTACTTAATTTAAAAACCAAATATCTCTAATTTATAATTAAGTAAACTGTCTAAGAGCCTGTCTTAAATCTTTTTTAATCCCAGATTTTGACATATTTTTAGCGCTTTTTTGACAAAATTATGACGAAGTATCTGGATATACTTGGAGTAATTTTGTCAAAAAATAAACAAAAATAGAACGAAATATGGGATTAAAAAAGATTTAGGACAGGCTCTAAAACATAACCAATTAAACGATTTAATTTTTTAACTAAAAAAACCATGAAAACATCTAAATCAAAACCAAATCACTTCTTAGCAGCCTTACCTTTAATTCTATTTTTAACATCTTGCCAAAATCTGCATGATTCTGCTTCATCTGAGTCAAGCGCAATAGTTGCAACATATAAAGGCGGGCAAGTTTCGCTGAAGGATGCGAATTTAGAGCTCAATTTACTGATCTCAAAAAATGAAAAACTGAAAGGGCTGACTTTTGAAAAATTAAATTCCGAACAAAAAGAAGATGTGATCAAGGAAGTTATCTTGAACGAAATCACTTATAAAGAGGCTAAAAAAAGAAATCTCGATCAAGAAAAAGATTATCAAGAAGCGCTAAGAATTTTTAAATCGGAGCTACTAAAACAAAAACTTTTAGTCACTATCGCCAAAGAGGCTACCGACGAAAATAGTTTGAGAAAAAATTATAACGAACTCGTAGAAAAACTAAAAAACAAAAAAGATTTAAGAATCAGCTATGTCGCAGTTAAAACTCAAAAAGAAGCGGAAACGCTTTATCAAAGAGTGATTAAAGCACCTCGCTCTTTTGCTTCTTTGGCTAAGAAAAAATCGCTTGATCGGGAAACTGCTAAAAAAGGTGGAGATCTGGGTTTTGTCTTAGAAGACGGGCTTCCGGCGGATGTTTTAATACAAGCCAAAGCTTTGCGAAAAGGTCAAATTTCAAAACCATTTACTACCAATGGAACATGGTTGGTAATCAAGCTTGACGATGAAAGAGCAGCGGAAATTTTACCTTTTGAAAAAGCAAAAGATGCTTTGGCTAATAATCTTGCAAAGAAAGCTACGAAAGATTTTTCCTCGAAAAGTTTGGAAAAAGCGCAGATTAATATTTTAGTTAAATAGCTCATCAAAGAGGAATTTTATCAATAATGAGTCTGTCGCAAATCAAAATTTTCTAAGAAATTTTTGATTTGCGACGGACTCATAATATCTAGAATCATGATTCAAGCATGACATCGAGATTTTTTTAGAAAAAGATTAAATAAATATTAACGAGACAGTAAAACTATAATGGCGCTGTCGCAAACCCACTAACAAAGGCTTCACAAGAGTTTTTGCTTCTAACACCACGTTTTAATGAACACCAAATATTTAAACCAAGCTTTAATCAGCTTTAAAATTCTGCCTTTAACAATTTTGTTTTTGTCGGTTTTTCATTTAGATTCGCTCGCCCAAAATGCTCAAAATCAACAAGATTGGATTACTCGTCAACAGCAAAGCACGCTTGAAAATGAAAAGCGCAATACTGAATTTGATATCATAAAAAAAGAACATGAACGCAATAAAAAGGAAGAAGAAGTAAAAAAATTTCAACCTTTAGTTACAAGCAAGATCACAAAATGTGTTTTGATCACAGAAGTTCATCTGCTCGATGCCAATTCACTTTCCAATTTCCGCAAAAAAAGAATTGTCGCGCCTTTCATCGGCAAATGCATGCAAGCAGAAACTCTAGCCAATATTATCAAGGAAGTTAACGATTATTATCAAAGTAAAAATTACATTACAACGCAGGTAAAAGTGCCAAAACAAAATCTGCAAAGTGGAATTTTTGAATTACAAATTATCGAAGGAAAAATTGAGAAAATTTCTTTTGGCAAAGATCGCCTAATTGAAAAAATGCAGAAATTTACTGCCTTTGGAAATGCTGAAGGTGACGTTTTAAAAATCGATGAAATCAATCAGGGAATTTATCAAATCAATCGCCTGCAATCAAATCAGGCGGTGATAAAAATTGAACCGGGAAGCGAAATCGGTCACAGTATTATCCAGATTGATAATAATAAAAAATTCCCCGCCAAATTCACAATTGGCAAAGATAATTTAGGCAATAAATTTACTGGAGTAGAGCGCACTAATTTTTCTGCAAATTTTGATAATTTGCTTTTCTTGAATGATAATTTCAATTTGAACTACAGCGCCAATCTTCACGATGAAAGTCAGATAAAAGATATTAAATCATTTTCGAGCAGTTTTTCAATTCCCTTCAAATACAGCACTTTCTCTTACGATTTTTCACGATCAGAATTTAAAGGTCAAAATGTCGGACAAAACGCCTCATCAACTTTAACTGGCTTTTCCCAATCAAATAAATTCACTCTTGATCACGTCTTGTTAAACCAAGCAAATTTACGACTTTCCACCAGCACTTCATTAATCGACAAATCTTCAGCCAGTTATCTTAATGGCAATAAAATCACCATTTCCGAAAGAATACTTTCAATTTTAAATGTTGGATTCGCGGCTTCATCTTACATTAACAAAACAACCAGCATTTACATTAATCCTTCTTACTCGAAAGGTTTGAAAATAATGAATGCAAAAAAAGATCTGTCAGATATTTCTAACATAACTCCAAAAGCGCAATTTGATGTTTTTAAACTTTACGCCAATTTTTCTAAAAAATTTACTTTGCCCAAAATCAATGCGCCGGCAACTTTTGTCAGCGAGTTTAGCGGTCAATATGCCAAGCAAACGCTTTTTGGTTCTGAACAATTTTCAGTTGGCGGCTATTATTCGGTTCGGGGTTTTAGAGAAATCTACATCAATGGCGATTCAGGCTATTATTTAAGAAACAAGATTAACTTCAATATCGGGTCTTTAATCAAACCAGAAAGCTTCGGATTTTTTAGCAAAAACTTAGTTCATCTCAACAAATTTTCCGTTGAACCATTTTACGATTACGGTTACGTCAAAAATAAATATGTTGATTCTGGCGCTGATGGCAGACTTGCTGGCGCAGGGCTTAAAACTATTTTCAACGACAAATATTTTAACGCTTCTTTAACTTATTCATGGGCAACCAACCATTCACAGCTTGTCACTTCCAACGCAAAAGAAAATAAACTAGTTTACTTTGAAATCAGCGCTAGTTGTTGTTAGTAATGTTGTCTTTTTGGTAAAAATTTGCTCAGAAAATGACACTGTATCACTTGATACAACTTACATTTCCAGTCGCAATTTTTCCTCAAAAATACTTCGTTTGCGCTATCAAGAGATAGTTAATTTGGTATAAATAATTTTTAATGATGAAAAATTTCGCTAAATCAATCAGTCAATTACTGGATCGCAAACCTGATTCCCACAAAGGAAATTTTGGTCATATATTGATTATCGGCGGAGATTTAGGAATGGGAGGCGCAGCAATTATGGCAGCTGAAGCCGCTTATCGCGCGGGAGCGGGAAAAGTTACAGTTTTGACGCGCAAAGAAAATATTACCGCACTTTTAGCACGACTTCCAAATGCAATGACTTTGCGCGATAATTCTTCAGCAGCAGAAATTCTAGCCGATAAAAGCTTTATCGTGATTGGCTGCGGACTTGGAAAAACTCAATGGGGACAAAAATTATTTACAATGGCAATGAATTCAAATTTGCCAAAAGTGATTGATGCCGATGCTTTAAATATTTTAAGCATGAGCCAAAAAACTTTTAATTTATCAAATTCAATAATTACACCTCATGTTGGCGAAGCAGCGCGGTTATTGAATATTTCAACCGATGAAATTCAGGAAAATCGTGAATCTGCTGTTAAAAAACTTTATGAAAAATTCGGGGCAATTTCAGTTTTAAAGGGAAAAGGAACTTTAATTTTCGGCGATCAAAAAATAATTCATCAATGTCCTTTCGGTAATGCTGGAATGGCAACGGCGGGAATGGGCGATGTTTTATCGGGAATAATCGGCTGCCTTATGACGCAAGGATTAGACGGAGAAAAATCTGCGATTTACGGTGTAAATATTCATGCTATTGCCGGAGATTTAGTAGCAAAAAAACAAGGTGAAATCGGCATGATACCAAGCGATTTATTGAAATTTATTCCCCAAATCATCAATAATATGATTTAGCTTTTTAATGAATGTGAGCTTTAACCAAATTGAATTATTTATTTCTCGGTTGTAACTCGATAAAAATCTTTCAACATTTTTAGTCTTTCTGTCGCTAATTTTTTACTCCAAGCTTCTTCTTTCGAAATTTCATCAAGCCTTGCTCCGCCTAGTTTATTTTGTCTTTTAAAAATTTCTTCTAGTTCAACTTTTTTGCCATTTTTTATAATATCAAGAATAACTAAAAACATTGCAGTTCGACCTCTGCCACCGGCGCAATGCACATAAATTTTTTTATCTTCCGGAAAATTTTTGATGAAATTTATCATACGAGAAAATTCTTTTGCCTCAGGAATATCAAAATCCCTGATCGAAAATCTTTGATATTCAAAACCATTTTTCTGGGCTAAATCTTTTTCACTAATCGCCTGATTTACGGTAACATTTTTTGGCGCTACATCTTCATACCAACCACTTTCTTTATCTCTTTTTACAACTTCATTAATCACAATTTCATGATCTTTTTTTGCAGCATCGAGATGCAATTTTTCATCAGATAAAATTTCAGAAATTTCTTTATTTTGATTTATTTTTTCAAAATAAGATCGCCACGAAACTGGCTTTCCATTGATAAAGCCATGACTTTCCTGCCTCAAATCCACAATAACAATTTTTTCGTTTGGATATTTTTGACGCAATTTTTGTAATTCATCTTCAGAAAATTGCGCGCTAGAAATTGCGTTAATGCCAATTACTGACAAGTCGCGAAAATTGCGCGGCATTCCATCTTTGCTGGTTTCAGATTTATCAAAAGTTAAAAAAGATGCGTTTTGTGCCATAGCTTGAGAGGCTGTAAATGTAAAAAATAGTAAAAAAATGGTTAATTTTAACTTCATTAGCAATTATTTTTAAATCACAGGAATAATTAATTTATTTTCCCCATTTCATTTCCAAATAAGCTTTGGAAAGGCTAATCGCTTTTTCAACTGCCAAAGAATTTTCGCGAAAAAGATGAGTTACAGCCTTTTTAATAAATTCTTGAGGATTTTCTTGTTTCGATAAAGCGCGATGAAGCGAATTATTTAACTGATCGATAATAATTCCCGCCTGATTAAAACTTCCCGGATTTCTAAAATCGTCGGGCAATAAATTATCCAAAAAATCAGCGCGTTGTTTTTGATAATTTTCAACTTTATTTGACATGTTTTTAATGCACCAAAATTAACATTAAGATTCCACAAGATGTAAGTATAATTCCAATTGATTCTGCTTTGGTTAATTTTTCTTTTAAATGAAAATACGAAACCGCAATTGCCATAACTAGCTCAATTTGTCCAACAGCTTTGACATAGACTACCTTCGCTATTCCGTAGGCTGTAAACCAACAAACTGAACCTAAAAAACTGTAAATTGTGGTTTTAAAAAAAGTCGATTTATTTTCTAAACAAACCAAACTTTTTAAATCACTTAAAAAACGCTTTTGATAAATTTTTACGATTGAAAGTAAAATATTCTGAAAAAAAATTACCCAAAGTAAAACTGTTAAAGCAGCTTTAAGATTTGAAAAACCAAGAGGCAGTAAAATATCGGAAGCTGATTTCAAATTAAAAGCCGAAATTGAAAAACAAAATCCGGTTAGAATTCCAAAAAGAGTTGCCTTATTTTGCAGCGAATGCAGAAATTTTTGAAAGCCGCCATTGAAAACTAAACCCGACATTAAAATCACGCCGATTGTAGCAATAATAATCGCAATAAAACCTGCGAAAGAAACGCCTTGGTTAAAGAAAAGCAATCCGATTATCATCGCCTGTAAAGTCTCTGTTTTGTAGAAGGCGATGCCGATGCTGAAATTTTTTGATTTGAATGTTTTTAGCAAAAAAATATTACCCGCAACTTGAAAAATTGCGGTGATAAAACAATAAAAAATAAACCAAGAATCGACTATAGAATAAGTGGAAATAACCACAATTATCGCGATAGGAAAAGGCAATATATAGCGCGCCCAAGAAACGGTTAAAACATCGAGTTTTTTATGAAGATCTTTTTGTTCTAAATTCCGAAAAGTTTGTAAAGCTGCAGCGGCAATGGTGTATAATATCCAAGACATTTAATAAAAAAATTTAGGAAATTAAGCAAATCATTTACATAATATCAAGCCCGAGTGGACCCCGTCGTGAAGACGGGGTGACAAGTTGGAAGTATGTAATTTAAGCGCAATCATTGTTCCTTCGGAGAATGCTAAAGAATTGTCACTTCGGGTAATTCTAAAGACATTGTCACCCCGTCTTCACGACGGGGTCCACTCGGGTCTAAAAATGTTTAAAATAATCTTCAAACAAAAACTTGATCACTACCAAACTAACCTTCTTTTTTTGTCATAAATTTATTTTTGATATTTAAGATATTTTATAAATGATTATTCCAAAACTTGCGCCGAATCACTCATTTATCAAAATACATTTTAGTTTTATTATTCAATGAGCTTATCTGAGTTCACTTTTATTTTGAATATAGACTCTAGAAATAAATTCATTGCTTATAATTTTGCAAAAAATTTAATTTGTTAATTCAATTAATTACAGCACCGTCCTAAATAAAAAAAATTTCACAAATCCATGTCAGATATCGGCAAATTAGTCAGTGGTTTCAGGGTTTTTAAATCCACAACTTATCAAAAACAAAAAGACATTATTGGGCATTTGATAGAACAAGGTCAAAAGCCATCTACGATGATTATCACTTGCTCTGATCTTCGCATTCCACCAGCAGAAATTTTTTCTACTAATCCCGGCGAAATTTATCTCGTTACAAATATGGGCGGCTTAATTCCAAAACATGATGCCGAAGGAATTCACGGTATTATGTCGGCGATTGAAAATGCAGTAGTTAATATTGGCGTTGAAACCATTATTGTTATGGGTCACGCCAGATGTGCCAGCATTGAAATTATGATGTCTGATAAATTTGCTGCTGAAAAAAATGGTCTTTCAAAATCAATGAAAACTTGGCTTTCTGTTGCTGCCGAAGCGCGCGATGCTGTAAAAAAAGAAATGTCGGATAAAAGTCCGGAAGAGCAGCAATCTTCTTGCGAGCACGAATCAATCATCGTTTCACTGCGCAATTTAGTAAAATATCCTTATGTCGCCAAAGCAATTTCTAAAAATAAACTGAAAGTTGTAGGTTGGCATTTCAACATCGAAACCGGCGACATCATGGCTTACGATCCGGCAACAAAATTTTTTGAACCGATTTCTTAAAACTCGTCTAATGAAGCTACAATATAAAAAAATCATCAAAATTTTTTGTATTTTTGTGATTTTTATTGCCGCGTTGGAACTTACAACCGTAACGCTAAATGATTATTTTTTTAAAAAAGTTAGCAATGAAGAAGCTTTAAAAAGATGTCTTGATAAATCTGCTGGCAATGCAATCAAACATGCTTATGCCGCGAGTCTTACTTATTCGGCGCTGCGCACTATTTATTTTAGCGAAAATTTTGCTGAAAATACTGTAATTGTTTTAGGAAAATTTAATGAAGTTGCCGAAATTATTTTTCGCCCGCAACGTGATTCCACTTTGGAAATGATGAAGGATTTGGGAAATAATTTAATCGGAATTGAAGCTGCAAAATTATTAGAAAAACACAACATGGAACGCTTGAGTTTGATTGGAGAATTGGCAGAAGAAAATATTTTATTTGTGAATCAGAAAAATGTTTTTCTTGATGGAGAAATTGTGAAAAAACCAGATTTTTTTATTGCAGAAAAATGGGCAAAAGAAAATAAAGATAAGATTCAAAAAAGAATGAAAGAATTTCAAAGAATTATCCTCTGAAACACAAGATTCTAGACACTGCTAATATAGAACAGATTTATAGAGAAAGCGCTCCCGATTCTTTCAACTTATTTTGCCAAACTTTCCAATCCGGCATAAATTTATCCATTAGCGCGTAAAACCTTTTATTGTGATTGCGTTCTAGCAAATGAACCATTTCATGAACTACAATAAATTCTAAACATTTCATGGGTCTTTTGGCTAGCTCCAGATTTATCCAAATTCGCCGCGCCTGTAAACTACAAGTTCCCCAGCGCGTTTTCATTTTTTTCACCCCGAATTCCGCAACTTTCACGCCCATTTTTGCTTCATAATCGGCAATTAAATTGGGGATTATTTTTTTTAATTGTGTGCGATGCCAATTATCCAAAATCTTACTTTTTTCAATTTTGGTCAGACTTTTTTTTATATGCAGTTCAATTACTTGATCTTTTATAATAAGAGGTTTTGCGACCCTTTTTAAGTCACTTTCCACAACTTCAAGCAAATATTCTTCACCAAAAATAAAATGTTTTTCGCCGCTAATAAATTTCAGCGGCGCAATTATTTTACGATTTCTGATTTCAAGCTGATTTTTTTTAATCCAATCAATTCTTTCCAATACAAATTTTTTAATCTGCACCAAACTACAACGCAGAGGCGCCGAAACCCTCACCTCGCCGTGTGGCGCGATAATTCTTAAACGCAAATTGCGCATTCTTTTTTGAAAAAGACGAAAATTTACTCCGGCAATTTCTAATTGTTTTTCGATGATTTTTTTTGACATTTAATTCTAAAGAAGGCTTGTGTTTTGATTCTAACTAATTTTAAAAATCATGATAAAATTTCTTCAAACTAAAATCATTTTATTTCTTACGATTATGTCAATTTCATCAGAAGCAAGTGCTGCCAAAGCTGAAACCGCAATTTTAGCCGGCGGTTGTTTTTGGGGAATGGAAGAATTGCTAAGCAAACTTGATGGCGTTGTTGCAACAAAAGTTGGATATATTGGCGGCGAAATTGCCAATCCTGATTACAAATTAGTTTCAACCGGTTTGAGCAATTATGCCGAAGCAATTGAAATTACTTTTGACGCAAAAAAAATTTCTTACGAAAAAATTTTGAAATTCTTTTTTACGATTCACGATCCAACAACAGTGAATCGCCAAGAAAATGATGTTGGTAGCCAATATCGCTCGGCAATTTTTTATTTGAATGATGAGCAGAAAAAAATTGCGCTAAATGTGATTGAAAAAGCTAATAAATCAGGAGTTTTTAAAAAGCCGATAGCAACGCAAGTTTCAAAAGCTGGGAAGTTTTGGGTGGCAGAAGAATATCACCAAAATTATTTGAAGAAAAATCCGTTTGGTTACACTTGCCATCATGTTCGCGAGGAATGGAAGTTTTAGTTATTTGATGAATATTGATAACCCTAAAAAAAACTCTTTAAAGGTAAAACTAGTATTTAGAAATCATTACTATCTAATGCGCCAACCTTGCTTTAAAAATTCTAAGGTGACACCGAAGTGTCAATTGTAGCGCTAATTAGTTGTTTCTTCTTACCTCGTTATGTTTGTCACACCGCATCTTTATGCGGTAAGTCCGGTTTTTTTGATAAAAAATAATTTAAATAATGACCTCTTTTAAAAATCTAAATCTAAACCCTAAAATCCTAGCTGCGCTTGAAAATAAAGGCTACACCACTCCTACTCCAATTCAGCTTCAAGCAATTCCGCATGTTCTTGAAGGTAAAGATCTTCTTGGTATCGCCCAAACCGGAACCGGAAAAACTGCAGCTTTCTCTTTACCGATTTTGCACAACTTAACTGAAAGTGCCAAACCTGTAAAAAGCCATTGTGTTCGTACTTTGATTTTAACTCCAACCCGCGAACTTGCTTCGCAAATTGCTGATAATATTGAAATTTACGGCAAAGAACTTGGGCTTCGTTACGCCGTAATTTTTGGTGGCGTTTCGGAACGTCCACAAATTTCTAACATGCAAAAAGGCGTTGATATTCTTATCGCAACCCCAGGCCGTTTACTTGATTTGATGAATCAAGGTCACATTCGTTTCATGCATTTAGAAATTCTAGTTTTAGACGAAGCCGACCGCATGCTCGACATGGGTTTCATCAATGATGTTAAAAAAATCATCGCCAAAGTTCCGCAAGAAAGACAAACTCTTTTCTTCTCTGCAACCATGCCTGACACTATTGCAGACTTGGCTCACTCAATTTTGAAAAAACCAGTAAAAATTGAAGTAACTCCGCAATCAACTACAGTTGAGCGCATCGAGCAAAAAATTAATTACGTTGAAAGAGGCAATAAATTGCCACTTCTTAAACGTATTTTAAAACAAGAAGATGCCAAAAGCGTTTTGATTTTTTCTAAAACCAAACACGGCGCCAATAAAATCGTTGATTACCTTGATAAAAGTTCAATCGCGGTTGCGGCAATTCACGGTAATAAATCACAAGGTGCGCGCGAAAAAGCTTTATCAAGTTTTCGTGAAGGAAAAGTTCAGGCTTTAGTTGCAACTGATATCGCGGCTCGTGGTATCGATATTCCAGCAATCAGCCACGTAATTAATTACGACGTGCCGATGGATCCTGAAAGCTATGTTCACAGAATTGGTCGCACCGCGCGTGCCGGCAGACAAGGAATTGCGATTACTTTTTGCGATCCTTCGGAAACCAAGCTTTTACAAGCAGTTGAAAAAACCATTAAATATAAAGTTCCAGTTGATCGCACTCACCCATTTCATGGCGTAGATGCAAGTCCAGAAAGCACTGAACCGCGTCAAGAAAGACAACCACGTCGATCAAATGCAGTTCCACGCACTAATTCTGCAAGTTCAAGACCAGCTCGCGCTGGTTCTTCCGACAGAAGATCTGCACCTTCTTCAGATAGAAGAAGCGCACCTCGCCGCAATGAAGGTGAAAAAAGTGGAATTCTTGGATTAATGGGTTTTGGAAAAAAATCTAACGTAAATTATTCCGAAAGAAGACCAACTCGTGAAGGAAATTTTAATCGCGAAGGCAATTCAACCCGCGCACCTAAAGAATTTAAAGACGATAAAAAAAGCGGTTTTGGTTTTGGCAGCTGGTTTAAAAAACCATCCGATTCCAGATCTGAAGGCAGAAAAGATGATTCTTTCGGCAATCGCGAAAGACCAGCTGGAGGAGGATTTAGAGAAAGATCTCCGGGTGCAGGAGCTAGAGAAAGAAGTGGTGAAAAAGCTCCTCGCGAAAGAAGAGAAAGCTCATCATCATTCGGTGATCGCAGAGAACGTCCGGCTTTTGGTGACAGACCAGAAAAAAGAGAACGCCCAGCATTTGGTCGGTCTGAAAGAAGAGAGCGTCCTGCATTTGGCGGATCTTCGGAAAGAAGAGAACGCCCAGATAATGGCAACCGCGAAGGCGCTTCATTTGGCAAAAGCGCTAGAACCGCAATGGTTTCAGGCGAAGGCAGAAGCCGCGCCCCTCGCGAAAGAAGAGAAGGCTCATCTTTCGGCGATAGAAAACCTTTCGGCGAAAGAAAACCAAGTGGCTTTGGCGGCGGAGCAAGAAGATCGCCATCATCCGGCAATAGAGCTCCAAGCCCTAAAAAGCGTTGGCAGTAATCAGCAATAAATCTGGTTACTCTTTTTTTCCCGAAGAAATTTTTCTACCAAAAGTTGTAATAACTGGTTTTTCACCAGTTCTTACTGGTCTTTCTCTATCAGTTTTTGCAGGTCTTTCTTTTTCTTCTCTTCTTTCATCTCTTGCCGGTTTTTGATTTTGGGCATGAGTTGTTTTATGATGAGGTTTGGAATATGGTTTATGTTGCGGTTTTTCTCTGTATTTTTGCTCTTCTTTTTTTACATGCTGAGGTTTTGTAGCTGCTTTTTTTGGCTTAAATAAATCAGTTATAAAACTAAAAATACTACTTTTTTTCTTCGGCTTTGCCTGCTTATTTTCTCTACGCTGCGGCTGTTTTTTATTATCTCTTTTTTCCATATTGTTATTTTCCTTATATTTTTGATTTGAATTAGTTTTTTCTTCTCTTTTTTCCTGATGCGCTGGTTTTGCTTTACCAGAAAAAGGATGCGAATCATCAACTGGAATTTTATAATTAATCGCCTTCTCAACTGCTAATAAAAGCGTGTCGTCATGCGGATCACAAAATGAAATCGCAATTCCTTGTCTTCCGGCGCGCGCTGTTCGACCAATTCTGTGAACATAACTTTCCGGATCAGACGGAATATCATAATTTATCACATGGCTGATTGCAGGAATATCAATGCCTCGCGCCGCAATGTCAGTTGCCACCAAAACCCTGATTTTTCCTTCACGAAAATTTATCAAAGCCTTTTCGCGCGCTTCTTGCGATTTATCGCCGTGAATTGCCGCAACTGAAACTGAATTTCTTCCCAGATAATCAACAACGTCGTCGGCACCATGTTTGGTGCGCGAAAACACGATTACGCTGGTAGCATCTTTTTGTTTTAAAATATGGCGCAGAAGCGACAATTTGTCACGTCTTTCCACAAAATAAATTTTCTGGTCGATGCGTTCAACCGTTGTGGATTGTGGTGTAATTTCAATTCTGATCGGATTATCCAAAATCGATTTTGCTAAATCGGTAATTGCTGTCGGCATTGTTGCCGAAAAGAAAAGAGTTTGTTTTTTTTGGGTAATTTTAGCGATGATTTTTTTGATATCATTGATGAAACCCATGTCGAGCATGCGATCAGCTTCATCCAAAACCAACACTTCAACTTGCATAAAACGAATGTGACCTTGATTAGTTAGATCAAGCAAACGTCCCGGCGTTGCAATTAAAATATCTACTCCGCGTTGCAAAGCTGCAATTTGTGGACGATCAGGAACGCCACCATAAATCAACGCCGTTTTCAAGTTTAAATCCCTGCTATAAGCTTCAACATTTTCAGCAATTTGCGAAGCCAATTCGCGAGTTGGACTTAAAATCAAAGCGCGCACACAACCACTTTTTACCGAAGTTCCACTTTTGGCTAAATTATGAAGAATAGGAAGTGAAAATGCTGCCGTTTTTCCGGTTCCAGTTTGAGCAATTCCTAAAATATCTTTGCCATCTAAAACTGGTGGAATGGCTTGAAGCTGGATTGGAGTTGGAATTGTATAATTTTTTACTTCAAGGGCGGCAAGAATTTTTGGATTTAAATGAAGATTTTTGAAAGATGTCATTGGTAAAATATCGTTAAAATAAACTAGTGAATCGCATTACATACAAAAAGATTTCTAAATACTAACACTCATTTCAAAAATAATTTTTAAAAATTAGTTAAGAGTTGGTTCTATATCAAACTTAGAATAGAGATTGCGATTTTTATTCTTCATGTTGTTTTTCTTTAATGCCGCGAGATAAAGATTTTTTGTTTTAGACACTGTTAGCTAATTAATTTTAATTCAGATTTTGTGACATATTTTGAGCGCTTTTTTAGTAAAATTTTGATAAATAATCTGGATTTTTTTTGAAAAATTTTACTAAAAAATAAGCCAAAATAGTGCTAAATATGGAATAAAATTAATTAGCTAACAGTTTCCAGCAGTAATTATGGTATTTTTATCGCAATGCACAAATAAATCGTCTGGGATCAGTAATTAAAAATTATGTTTTTAATTATTTAAATTTCTTAGTTTTATATTTAACTTCAGTTCGTTTCTTTTAACAAAAATTTCAAAAACTTATGGCAAATTATCTTATTATTTCGGCGTCAAGCGACATTGGATACGAAACTGCTGAAATGCTTAGAGCAAAAGGTCACAAAATTTTTATCACTTCCAGAGAAGAAGAAAAATTAGAAATTTTAAAAAATAAATTTGAGTGC
>CAMAXU010000030.1 GCA_945862455.1 Rickettsia typhi
AAAATCTTCACCTTTTGGCGCAAGAGGACGACCTTTTAAGTAAGTGTAAGTAGTTTCATCAGGTGCGATTAATCCAGCGCGCGCGCCAGCTTCAATTGCCATGTTGCAAACTGTCATGCGCGCTTCCATTGAAAGCGATTTGATTGCATCTCCTGAATATTCAATAACGCATCCAGTGGCGCCGGCAGTTCCGATTTTTCCAATTACGGCAAGAGTAATATCTTTTGCAGTTACGCCTTTTCCAAGTTTGCCATCAACGCGAACCAAAAAGTTTTTTGCTCGAGATTGAATTAAAGTTTGAGTTGCTAAAACATGTTCAACTTCAGAAGTTCCAATGCCAAAAGCCAAAGCACCAAATGCGCCGTGAGTTGAAGTGTGACTATCGCCGCAAACTATTACCATTCCGGGTTGAGTAAGACCTTGCTCTGGTCCAACAATATGAACGATGCCCTGTTTTTTATCATCTAAATCAAAATATTTAATGCCAAATTCTTTGCAATTTGCTTCCAGAGTTTCAACTTGAATGCGCGAAGTTGCATCTTTAATTCCTGAAGTTCCATGTCCGCGATCCGCAGTTGTGGTTGGAACATTGTGATCGGCAACTGCTAAATGCGCTTCTGATCTTCTTGGTTTACGATTTTTCATGCGTAAGCCTTCAAAAGCTTGGGGTGAAGTTACTTCATGGATTAATTGGCGATCAACATAAATGGCACTTGAGGAGCCGTCATCGTAAACTAAATGTGAATCCCAGATTTTATCGTAAAGAGTTTTAGGCGCAGAAAAGTTAGTCATTATTAAGTAAGAAAATATGTTAGAGATGATGAAATCTATGATCGCGAAGGGATTTATTTTTTGCAATTTAAAATTTGTTTTGAAATTCAGAAATGTACAAAAAACATCTTGCTTATGCGAAGTTTTGATGATCTAGCTTTGGAAAATTTTAATTAAATTGCGGAGGGGAAATGAGTTTGCATGGCAAAAATAAAATGGAAATTATCTTAAGTCATTTAGGAGAAGCGGTTGTTAAAATGGGAGTTGTTGTTAAAGCAAAGTCTTTAGGACTTGACGTTAATGAAGAGCATGGATTTTTTCATCAAATTCTTCATGAATTAGTCGGAGTATTTAGCGCAGATTTGGAATGTGAAAAAGAAGAAGCAAAAATGGATCGCCATAAAACCAAACAAATTTTACAAAATCTTTTGGACCGATTGGCGCATAAAAGTGCTGAAATTGAAGAGGCAAAAATTGAATCTTATTCGCTTTCTATAAATGAGCTGACATTGAGTGAGAGAAAAATCATTGATATGATAACAAATTCTTTTGACGAAGCCAATAAATTGGATTTTTTAAAACGTTTTTTAGAAGAAGAAAAGAAAGATGATAATCTAGAAAAGTTGATAGAAGCCTTTCAAAATAAGATTATGAAAATTGAAGAAGGAAAAAGTAAATTTAAAGAACGGGGTTTAGAAGATTTAGGGCAGAATGATTGAATAGTTATGGCGCTGTCGCAAATCAACTTTTTCGTTGAACTTTTTGTGATTCTAAATTTTTTGAAACGCACGTACGTCTGGGTACTCTTCCTTTCAAAAAATTTAGAATCACAAAAATTTCTTAGAAAACTTGATTTGCGACAGCGCCTTTATCAGCACTACTTGCTTATATGTTAAACCCTAACAAACCTAGGATTTGCTTGAATCGGTTGGGTGTTGCTTAAGCGTTATTGGGGTTATTTTACCATCATAGTTATTCTCAACTTTTCAGCCAACGCTTTTTCTGGTTTAGGAGAAGGTTCATCTTCGAATTTATCAGCTGAAATTCCTTTTGGTATTTTTTTATCACCATGTTCGGAAGTAAGCTCGTTTACATTAAACTTATCAGTTTGTTTAAACTTAAATTGATATTGCTGAAACTTAAAACCTTCCGGAAAATTACAACCTTTAAACTCACAATTGGTAAAAGAAATTGTGCCTAAAACTTTTGGATCAATTGAACTAAAATCAACATTATCAAATTTACATCCGCGGAAATTGGCTGACCTCAAATCAGCATTATTAAAAATGCCATTTTCCTGATTTTTTCCATCAGCATCTTTTCTAACGCCAGTTTCATCAAAAACCACTCCACCAAATTCAGCGCGATGTTGTGATTTGTCTTGATACAAAGAAATTATCTGCGGGGTAATAATGAGACGGGCTCGGGCATTTGATTCTCGCTTAACGATAATTTCCCCTTTATCGGTTTGAACTTTTAATTCTTCAGTAGAATTGCCAAGATTGCCCAGATGAAAGAAAATACTTCTGTCAGCCGATTTAACTTCGCTTAATTTGGTTTCAAGAATTTTTGCGGGGTTTTGATTGGGAATCTGTTTTTCTGATACCAATTCTATATCTTTTGAATGCAAAGTTTCAGTAGGCAGAATAACTACAGGTGCTTTTAAACCAGATCCTGAACTTTTAACTTCAATCTTTGATTTCACTTCAGATAGCGTTTTAGCTTGCACTTCAACAATAACTTCTTTCCCTTGCTTCAACGCAATTCTTCTTCGAAGTTCTGCCTCTAAATTATTAGCCGAACTTTCACTTCCAACCATTTCTGCTACCTTCGATTTTGCACCTTCTTTTAAGGCTATTATGCTTGCATGCCTAGCTCTGAGGCCAATACCTCTTAAATTTACATTCTGTCCTTCAATAGGTTGATTGGCTTCTTTCTGAGTTTTGTCAATTTGGAAAGTTGCTCCTGCAAGTCCTAAAGCAGCAATATTTTCAGCATTCTGTATTAGGTAAGCTCCACAATCTACAGTTGGAATACTGCCAGCTGTTAAAGAATTTTGCTGCATAGTCACAATATCGATTGCCTCATAAACCTCTATTTCACTTGGTATGGCTTTTTTTATGCCTTTATTTACATCTTCTGCACTAATGGCATTATCACCGGATGTAGTAATAGAATATGGTTCACATTCGGTAAAATTTCTGGTAAATTTTAGTGCGAGTAAAGACCAGTGATCTGATGGCTTTCCCTCAGATAAAGCTGTGTGAGTATAAGGAATGAGTATAGTTGTTTCATCATCAATTCCAATTTGGGTTAGAGCTGATTGCCTCTTGCGATCAATTATTTCTTTAATTTCATTTTGGATCAAGTCGGCATTTTGTAAGTTAGATTCTTCTTTTGCAAAATTTTGCTTAAGATAAAATGGTATGATCTCAATTCCTTTTGCTTGAGGCTTAATCTCCTTCAGAAGAAATTTAATTGCAGTGGAGCCATATTCACAGTCTTTATCAATCGGCACTTCCATCCCAGAAACATCAATGTAACTACCATCTATTTCTATATTCTGATCTTTTGCAAATGTGTAAGATTTGGTTGTTTCATCCCAAATACCACCTGTAGCATGAGGATTATATCTTGTCGTCGGTTTCATGTTTAAAATTTTAATTTTAAGTCGGTATTTTTTTACAAAAAAACGGGGCGGCTTTTAAAAAGCAGGCCCCGTCAGTTTTTTCAAGAAAAAAATAAATCTATTCTACGATTTCATATCCAGCGAAGAAAAATGCGATTTCATTTTTAGCATTTTCTAAACTGTCTGAACCGTGAACTGAGTTTGCTTCAATAGAAAGAGCAAATTCTTTTCTAATTGTTCCAGCATCAGCATTGGCAGGGTTTGTAGCACCCATGATTTCGCGGTTTTTTAAAACTGCATTCTCACCCTTAAGAGCTTGAACCACAACTGGTCCAGAAGTCATAAATTTTACAAGATCGTTATAAAATGGACGTTCGCGGTGCACAGCGTAAAATTCACCAGCCATTTTTTCTGACAATTGCATTCTTTTTTGAGCAACAATTTTTAAACCAGCTTCTTCAAATTTAGCGTTAATTTTTCCGGTAAGATTTCTTTCAGTCGCATCAGGTTTGATGATCGACAATGTCATTTCGATAGCCATATTTTTAAATAATTTTTTTGATTAATTCTTATCTTCAACAAAATGAAGGGCGCGGCAAACTAGAGATAACATGCTTTTTGTCAAGAAAGACTTGCTTGCATTTGAAACCTGCAACCTTAAGTTTTTTGGCATTATAAAATCTAATTTTTAAAAATTAAAAATGTCGAAGAATCAACTGAAGCTTGAAGAGCTTTTTGCTACAATTAAAAATAAAATCGTAACCAAAGAAGAAAATTCTTACTCCTACGAATTAGCTAAAAAAGGTGTTGAAAAAATTACCAGAAAAATCGGCGAAGAAGCTTTGGAAGTTGTGATCGCAGCTTTTATAAATGATAAAAATCCTAATGTTAAAAATCGTGAAGAATTAATCGGCGAAATTTGTGATTTATTTTACCACAATCTGGTTTTAATGGCGGCAGAAAAAATTGAGTTTTCAGAAATTTTAAGTGAGTTGACTAGAAGGAATAATAAGAAAAATAAACATGAATAGATCCTAAAAACAAACACATAAAATGAACAACATAATCCTTACAAATTCAGCAATAGAGCGCATTCACGAGATAAAGCAAAAAGATGAAAATCGTGATAAATTTTTGCGCATTTCAATTTCTGGTGGCGGTTGTAGTGGCTTTCAATATATCTTTGAACTCGATAATAAAAACCAAGAAAGTGACATAAAAATTTTTGAAGAAAATTCTGAAATTCTCGCTCTTACCGACGAAACTTCTTTACCATTTTTAAATGGCGCTGAAATTGAATTTGTCCGTGAACTCGGCGCTTCTTATTTCAAAGTTAACAATCCAAACGCCAAAGCCAATTGCGGCTGTGGAAGTTCATTTTCAATTTAGAATGTCTTTTCAAAAAATTATTTTCGACCTGCAACAATTCTGGGCCAATCAAGGTTGCGCTGTACTTCAACCAGTTGATATTGAAGTTGGCGCCGGAACTCTTCATCCAGCAACCGTGCTGCGCGCGCTGGGCAAAAAACCGTGGAAAGTTGCTTATGTTCAACCAAGCAGAAGACCAACAGATGCAAGATATGCTCAAAATCCCAACCGTTTGAGTCATTATTACCAATTTCAAGTTTTATTAAAACCAGCACCAAAAGATATAAAAGAACTTTACCTGCAAAGCCTTGATTTAATTGGACTCGACACCAAAAACAATGACATTCGTTTTGTTGAAGATGATTGGGAAAACCCGTCAGTCGGCGCTTCGGGCTTAGGTTGGGAAGTTTGGTTCAACGGCATGGAAATTTCACAATTTACCTATATGCAACAAGTTGGCGGTATTGAATGCGAAGTTGTGTCCGGAGAAATCACTTATGGTTTGGAGCGCATCGCTATGCATATTCAGGGCGTTGATTCAATTTTTGATATCAATTGGAACGGGCTTTTGGGAGATAAAAAAATCTCTTACGGCGATGTTTTTAAACAAAGCGAAATCGAAAACTCAGCGTTCATTTTGGAACATTCTAATTTAGAAACCATGTTTAGGAACTTTTCTGAAAGCAAACAACAATCAGAAATTTTAGCTTCTAAAAAATTACCAATTCCTGCTTATGAACAAGCTCTAAAAGCAAGTCATTTATTGAATTTACTTGATGCAAGAGGTGCAGTTTCAGTTAATGAGCGCGCTTCTTATATCGGACAAATTCGCGGCTTAGTTAAAGCCGCTTGCGAGTTGATTGTGGAAGGGCAAAAATAATTAATCTAAAAACATTATTTATGAACAATTTTGAACCAGTGGTTTTACTAGAAAAAGTAACTGCCTTATTAAATGAAATTCCGCATCTCGGATTCATAATATTATTTTTTTGTATCATTTACGCTTACAAAAAATTTTCGATCTTCTCTTATCTTTTCATCCTCACGATTTTTTTTCTAAAACTTGATTTAAATCAAACCTTCTGGGGAGCTTACGCAGTAATAGCATCACTACTTGCTATTCCGCCAGTGCGCCGCAATTTTATTACTCGCGGATTAATTGTTATAATCAAAAAACTCGGGCTTTTACCAAAAATTTCTGAAACCGAAAAAATCGCTCTCACTTCAGGAACAATCTGGGTTGACGGCGAATTATTTTCTGGTCGCCCTAATTTTGAATGGATTTTTTCTCAAAAATATCCTTATCTAACGCCAGAAGAACAACATTTCATGGATCATGAAGTTGAAGAACTTTGTCGCATCTGCGTTGATTATGAAGTGCAAAAATTGCGCGACTTACCAGAAAATGTTTGGAATTTCTTACGCGAAAAAAAATTCTTCGGCATCATAATTCCAAAAGAATTTGGCGGCCTTGGATTTTCGGCTTACGCACATAGTTCAATCATTCAAAAACTTTCTTCGCGATCAGTTCCTTTAGCAATCACTGCAATGGTTCCAAACTCACTTGGACCCGCTGAATTATTGATGCATTATGGAACAAAAGAACAACGTGATCATTATTTACCTCGCCTTGCTGATGGTCGCGATTTGCCATGTTTCGCTTTAACCGAAACAGCCGCAGGATCAGATGCCACTTCAATTATTTCTAATGGCGTTTTATTTAAAGATTTGGACGGAAAATTAAAAATCCGCATGAATTGGAGCAAGCGCTATATAACGCTTGGCGCTTACGCAACCGTGATTGGCGTTGCTTTTCAACTTAGTGACCCAGAAAAACTTTTATCAGATAAAATAAATGTTGGCATAACTTGCGCTTTAATTCCACACACAACTCCGGGAGTTCGTCAAGGTCGCAGACATGATCCGCTTGGAACTCCGTTTGTAAATTCTCCAATAAATGGTGAAAATGTTATTGTTGGAATAGATGCCGTAATTGGCGGTCAAAATGGTCTTGGAAAAGGCTGGAAAATGTTAATGGAATGCTTGGCTGCAGGACGCGGAATTTCTCTGCCTTCAACCAGCACAGGCGGCTCAAAACTAGTGGCACGCGCCGTTAGCGCTTACTCTGCAATCCGTCAACAATTTGGAACATCGATTGGAAAATTTGAAGGCATTGAAGAAGTTTTAGCTCGCATTGCTTCGCGTACATACGCCTTAGATGCAATGCGCTCATTCACCGCTGGCGCAATTGATTCTGGTGCAAAACCTGCGGTTTTAACTGCAATCGCTAAATATCAAGCTACCGAAATGTTTCGTCAAAACGTTAATGACGGCATGGATATTATGGGCGGACGCGCGATCATTCGTGGTCCACGCAACGTTTTAGCTAATGCCTATTTTTCAACTCCAATTTCAATCACTGTTGAAGGAGCAAATATTGTGACTCGCAGCTTAATCCATTTCGGACAAGGTGCAATCATGTGTCACCCCTACGCTTACAAAGAAATTGAAGCTTTAGAAAGAAATAATTTAAAAGCTTTCGATTGCGCGTTTTTCTGCCATATTAATCATTTAATCAGCAATTTAGCACGTTCGATTTTTTTGTCCCTAACACGTGGACACCTCATAAAGCCTTTTAAATGCGGTGTGACTGTCAAATATGAAAGAAAAATCGCCTGGATTTCTGCAACATTTGCTTTACTTGCTGACATTGCAATTGCGCGCTTTGGCGGCAATTTAAAACGCAAAGAAAAAATCAATGGGCGCTTTGGTGACGCGCTTTCTGCGATGTATTTGGGAGTTTGCATCTTGAAAAAATTCGAAGAAAACGGTCGTAAAAAAGAGGAAATTCCTTTAGTTGAACATGCTATGAAAGAGCAACTTGGAAAAGCACAAATTGCAATTGAAGGGCTTTATCAGAATCTTTTCGGTCCTATTGGAAAAATATTTACATTTCCATTTGCACTGTGGGCTAGATTCAATTCATTTAGCTGCCCAGCCAGTGATATTCTTCAGCATAAAGTGGTTAAAAACTTTATTAAGAATGGTCCATTTCGTGAATCTTTGACGGAAGGAATTTTTGTGTCGAAAGATAAAAACGACAATCTTGGTCGCATTGAAAATGCCTTAATGCTTCACGAAAAATCGCAATCTGCTTTTGATAAAATTAGAGCAGCAATTAAAGCCCAAACTTTACCACGCAAACATGCCCAAGATTTGATTGAAATGGCTTTTGAAAAATCAGTAATAACTTCTGAAGAAAAAAATCTAATGCAAGAAGCAGAATCTGCGATCCTTGACGCAATGCAAGTAGATGAATATTCTTTGGAAGAATATAAAAAAATTTAAATAGCGCATTTAAAACGTAAAAAAACTCGATGTCATACTGAGCTTGTCGAAGCATGATTCTACGATTATTCTTAAATCATGCTTCGACCAATCTCAGCATGACATCGAGGAGGCTTATTAAACAAAACAAACTCCCAATTCCTAAAATGATCCTCCTAATCGACAATTACGACAGTTTCACCTACAACCTTTATCATTATTTAATCCAAGCCGGAGAAAAAGAAGTTCTCGTTAAACGCAACGATGAAATTACAATCGATGAAATCAAAAAATTAAATCCACGCGGTATCGTTTTATCTCCCGGTCCTTGCACGCCAAATGAAGCAGGAATTTGTTTAGATGTCATTGAAAAATTACAAGGAATTTTCCCGATTTTTGGTGTTTGTTTAGGACATCAATCCATTGGTCAAGCCTTTGGTGGCAAGGTTATAAAAACATATCCGATGCATGGAAAAATCAGCGAAATTTTTCATAACAAAAAAAATCTTTTTAAAAATTTACCCTCACCTTTCAAAGCAACGCGTTATCATTCATTGATTATTGAAAAAGAAACTTGTCCGACTGATTTAGAAATCACCGCCGAAACAAAAGACGGAATTATCATGGCAATCGCCCACAAAAAATTTAAAATTTACGGCGTGCAATTTCACCCAGAATCAATTGCCTCAGAGCATGGACATCAAATTATAAAAAACTTTTTAGATCTGATTTAAGATCCAAACTTTCTTAGAGCCTGTCTTAAAAAAACCTCGATGTCGCCCTGAGCTTGTCGAAGGGTGACATCAAAATTTATCTAGTAAAAAAATTTAATGAACCTCACCTCAAAAAATTACGAAGAAATTTTCGACCAAATTATCGACTTAAAAATTGATGACACTGAAATCAAAAAATTTCTTCTCGATCTCAACCAAAAAAACCTTCCCGAAAATGCCTTTATCGGCGCAGTTTCTGCTTTAAGAAAACGCATGAAAAAAATTTCTGCGCCAAAAAATGCCATTGATGTTTGCGGAACTGGTGGCGATAAATTAAACACTTTAAACATTTCAACTGCCGTTTGTTTTGTGGTTGCTGCCGCTGGTGTTGCGGTTGCAAAACATGGCAATAAAGCAATCTCATCACAATCAGGTTCAGCCGATATTTTTTTTGAACTAGGAATAAAAATTTCTTCAGAAATTCCCGAAATTGAAAAAAACCTGCGCGAGAAAAATTTATGTTTTTTATTTGCGCCTTTTTTTCATGAAGCTTTAAAAAATGTTGCCGAAATTCGCAAATCTTTAGCAATTCCAACAATTTTTAATTTTTTAGGGCCGCTATTAAACCCAGCAAATACAAGCTTCCAGCTTATCGGAACTTCAAAAAAAGATGTGATGAAAAAAATGCTCGCTGCACAACAAAATGCTAAAAAAATTTACATAGTTCACGGATTTGATGGCATGGATGAAATTTCGCTTTGTACCGATTCTTATTTATTACGCTTAGAAAATGGCAAAATTTTTGACGAAGAAATTATTAACCCACAAAAGCTTGGCTTCAAAAAAATTGGACTTGAAGCCTTGAAAGGCAAGGATCCAAAACATAACGCCGAAAAATTAATCGCCCTTTTGCAAGGCGAAAAATCAGCTTATCGTGATATTGTAATTTTAAATTCAGCCTTCGCCCTAAAATTAGCCAATAAAGTTAAAACAATCGAAGAAGGTGTTGAACTAGCAAAATCAGTCCTCGACAACGGAAAAGCCGCAAAAATATTAGAGGATTTGAGGGTTAATTAAACAAACGCCAAATATCGTTGAAGGTTGTGAAAATCATCAAGGTTAAAACCAAACTTAGACCAATTTGAAAACCAACTTTTTGCACTTTTTGGGGAAGTGGTTTTTTGAAAATTGCTTCAATTGCGTAGAAAAATAAATGCCCGCCATCAAGCACCGGAACTGGCAGCAAGTTCATCACACCTAAATTAATCGAGATCATCGCCATAAACCAAATCACAGCGGTAATTCCCATTTCAACAGTTTTGCCGGAATATTGGGCAATTTTTATTGGACCGCCAAGCTCTTCCACCGAGCGCTTGCCAGTGATTAATTCGCCGAGAGCTTTAAAAATTGCAATTGAAACGCGATAAGTTTCCTGATTGGCTACGACAAAACTTTGTCCTAAATTTAAATCTTGATTCGTGGTTTGCGAAGCACTAACGCCAAGGGTTCCCATCTTTACTTCGTCACCAAAAAAATCTTTTCTTACTTGAATTTTTGGCGTGATTTTTATTTCAAAAATTTCTGCGCCGCGCTTGATTTTAAAGAGCAAATCTTGCGCTGACGCCGCCATTACATGATCGCGAACCTGATTGAAATCGGTAATTTCATCGTTGTTAATCGCGATAATTTCATCACCTTTTTGCAAGCCCGCATCAAGCGCGGCGCTTTGTGGCATAACTTCATCAATAATTGGCAAAACTTTGTTGAGGCCGTTTGCTTTAAATAAAAAAGTAAAAATTACGATCGCCAAAATAAAATTTGCCACTGGTCCCGCAATTACAATTGCCATGCGTTGATAAACATTTTTTCCGAGGAAAGATTTTTTCTTTTCGGCGACCGACATTTTAGCGATTGCCTCTATATCGGGCATTGATGAGGTATTGCGATCACCATACATTTTTACGTAACCGCCGAAAGGTAAAAGACAAAATTTCCATAAAGTGCCTTTTTTGTCGATAAAGCCGAAAAGTTTTTTGCCAAAACCAAGAGAAAATTCTTCCACTTTTACACCACATAAACGCGCAACAAAGAAATGTCCGAATTCATGAATGAAAACGATCAGCGAAATAATCGCGATGAAAGAAAAGAAATTTTGAATGATTAGATGAGCAAGCGACATTTTAAGTTTTTTTATTTTTACAGATTTTTAGCAACTTCGCGCGCCATTTCGTCAAATTCTAAAACCTCTTGCACCGAATTCAATTTTTTATGCGCAATTTTTGTCAGAGTTTTTTCAACAATTTTAGTAATTTGATCAAAAGCAATTTCGCCTTTTAAAAACCTTTCAACCGCGATTTCATTAGCAGCATTTAGCACTGCTGGAGCGCTGCCGTCAATTTCCAAAGCTTCGCGGCAAATTTTTATTGCCGGAAATTTTTTATCATCAGGCGCAAAAAAACTTAAATTCTGCAATTTCACTAAATCAAGCTTTTCATGTTTTATCGCCATTCTTTTTGGATAACCAAGCGCATAAGAAAGCGGCACTTGCATGTCAGGTTTGCTTAACATTGCTAAAGTTGAGCCATCCAAATAATCAACCATTCCGTGAATTATTGATTGCGGATGAACTAAAATTTTAATTTGTTTTTTAGAAATCGGAAAAATATGAAAAGCTTCAATCATTTCTAAACCCTTATTCATCATGGTTGCAGAGTCGATTGAAATTTTAGCACCCATTGACCAATTTGGATGTTTTAAAGCTTCGGCAACGGTGATTTTGGAAAAATCCTTGTCGCTATTAAAAAATGGACCGCCAGAAGCTGTGAGAGTTATTGCATCAATTTCAGCCAGATTTTCATTTTCAAAAATCTGGAAAATTGCGTTATGTTCAGAATCAACCGGAATAATTTTAGAGCCACTTTTTTGAGCCGCAGCATTTAAAAAACTACCAGCACAAACTAATGATTCTTTATTGGCTAAAGCGATATCGGAGGCAACTTCAATTGCGGCAAGAGTTGGCAACATTCCAGCAGCTCCAACAATTGCGGAAATGAATAAATCACATTTGATTTTTGCAACTTCAAGAATGGCATTTTGACCGCAAGAAATTTGACAATTTTTTAGATTTTGTAACGCTAATTTTAATTGAGGAAAAAGTTTTTCATTTTCGATAACAACGTATGAAGGCTTTAAAAATAAGGCTTGGGCAATTAAAGTTTCGACATCATTTCTTGCAACTAAAGCCAAAATCTCAAAATTTTCTGGGGCATTTTTTATAACCTCGACAACGTTTTTTCCAATTGATCCAGTTGATCCAAAGATCGAGATTTTTTTCATTTATTTAATTAAGTATGAATTATTTTTTCTTTCTTGGAGCTGCCTTTTTCTTTTGCAAAGGCTGATTATATTTCTTCGCCTCACCTTCTATCAAAGCTTCCAAATTAATCGCATTTCTGTGTGTTTTATCTAATGTAAATACAATTTCTGGAACCACGCGCAGCGCGACTTTTTTTGCCATTTGATAACGAAAATGCGGAACTTTTTCATTCAATTTTTCAACAATTTTTTCATGCATCGCTTCGTTGCCAAAAATATCAATGTAAATACGCGCATTTTTAGCATCAGGACTAACATCAGCTTCCAAAATAGTTATGTAGCTTCCCGGCACTGTTAAAATATCATCGCGCAGAAAAATTTCTGAAATTACGCGTTTGATAGTTTCGCCGATTTGGAGTTGCCGCTGGGATTTAATTTGGGATTTAATTTGGGATTTCATTTAAAACCTTTTATATTGATGGACTCCTTTCATCACGATGTCAAAAGTACAAAGCTTGATAGAATCAGGATTCATGATGTCAGAATTGCGAACTGTCGCCGTAACCATTGCACGTTCATTTTCATCATAAGCCAAATATTGGTAATCAGAAGCATTATATGGATGATCGGCAAAATACATTTCGGTTTCAAGTCTGCCGAATTTGGTGCTATAAATATTCATATTAATGTGCGGCGCGCGTCCTGGGTTTGATCCAGGCATGATTGTGATAAAATGGTAATTACCTAAATTATCAGTAATTGTGCGGCCCGACATGCTGAAATATTTATCAATATATTCGCTATTTGCTTCAAGCAAAGTGTGATATTTTCCTGCGGCATTAGTTTGCCAAATTTCAATAACTGCGCCTTCAATCGGCACGCCGAAAGAATCAACAATTGTACCTTGAAGAAAAATCACTTCGCCATAAGCGCGATAAAATGAACCAACTTTTTTGGCAAGATTATTTGTGGTGGCAAATGTTTCAGGCATTGATAAATCAGCTGAAAAAAAGCGCGAAGGAGTTGGTTTTTTTGGCTCAAAAACCGATGGAACTGGTTTTACAAAATTATTTACCGCCCGACCTTTAACATCTTTATATTGTGGCGCTATTTCAAGAGTTGTAGAATCTTCAACGGCAAAAACTGGAGATGAAAAAACTAACGCAAAAATGATAAAGAAAAATCTGATCATACTTTTGGCAGCGTTACTCCTGTTTGCTTCATATATTTGCCCGAACGCATGTCATAAGAAATTTCGCAAGGTTGATCACCTTTAAAAAATAAAAATTGGCACGCACCTTCAAAGGCATAAATTTTTGCCGGAAGTGGCGTGGTGTTAGAAAATTCTAAGGTCACGTGACCTTCCCAACCTGGTTCAAGCGGAGTTACATTTACAATAATTCCACAACGGGCATAAGTTGATTTACCAACACAAACTACCAAAATATCTTTTGGAATGCGAAAATATTCAACTGTGCGCGCTAGAGCGAAGCTGTTTGGTGGAATAATACAAACGTCAGTTGTACGATTTACAAAACTAGTTTCGCAGAAATTTTTTGGATCAACTATTGCAGAATCAATATTGGTAAAAATCTTGAATTCGTTAGAAACGCGTGCATCGTAGCCGTAAGATGAATTGCCGTAAGAAATAATTTTTTGATCTTTATCATCAAAACGCGTTTGATTAGCCACAAATGGTTCGATCATTTTTTGTTTAACAGCAAGCTCGGCAATTGATTTATCGGAAAGAATGGACATTTCTCAAATTGAATTTTTTAAGGATTTAGCAAGAAGTTTCTTGCTTGCAAGAGGAGCGCTTTTTATAAAAAACAAATCTCAAAAGACAATTGAATCAATTACATTTAAGTAAATTTTTTAAAAAAACTCAATGTTACCCTGAGCCTTTCGAAGGGCGATTCGAGACTCGGTCCTATTCTAAACAAAATATCAAGAAATAGTTTGTTTGTTATAAAACACCCTTCGACAGTCTCAAAGTAACATCTAATTAACTTTTTGGCAAAACTTTATTATTCATGCACGACATCAGCTACTTACGCGACATTCTAATTCTACTTTTTGCCTCCGTCGCAATCGTCATTATTTTCAAACAACTCGGATTAAGCCCTGCCCTTGGTTATCTGGTTTCAGGTGCTGCAATTGGTCCTTTCGGATTTGGAGTTTTAACCAGCACCGAAACTACAAAATCAATTGCTGAGCTTGGAATTGTATTTTTGCTTTTTGCCATCGGTCTAGAATTAACCTTCAGTCGTTTGTTGGCTATGCGTAAATATGTTTTGGGCTTTGGTAGTTTGCAGGTGATTTTAACTTCTGGCTTAATTTCATTAATCTGCGTTAAGTTTTTCCACATGAATCTCGACGCTTCAATCGTAATTGGAAGCGCACTAGCTCTATCTTCAACCGCAATTGTAATGCAGGTTATTGCTGAACATGGCGAACAATCAACAAGGGTTGGACGCTTATCATTTTCAATTCTTTTGATGCAGGATTTAGCCGTAATCCCGATTTTAGTTTTACTTCCTTTGCTTACAAAAACTGATTTAAATGTTGCTCACGCTTTAGGAGGAGCATTGCTTGATGCATGTATTGCGATGGGAATTATCTTTGTTGTTGGCCGTCTTTTATTGCGCCCAATTTATCGTTTAATTGCCGAAACCAAAAGTGATGTTTTATTTTTAAGTTTCACTTTGATCGTAGTTTTAGGATCAGCTTTTTTAAGTAATTACATGGGCTTATCCTTTGCCCTTGGTGCCTTCATCGCTGGCTTGATGGTTGCAGAAACTGAATATAAATATCGCGTTGAAGAAGAAATTCTTTCCCTCAAATCACTGCTTTTAGGCTTGTTTTTTATGACTATCGGCATGTCTTTCGACTTCGATTTATTGTTGAGCAGCTTGCCTTATATCGTGATGGTTTCAATTGGTTTAATTATCGTAAAATGCACAATCATCGTTTTATTATGCCGCATTTTCCGCTTTCCTTTAGCTCCAGCAATCCACACCGGCTTGCTTTTGGCGCAAGGTGGTGAATTTGCTTTCGTAGTGTTTTTGATGGCAGTTCAGCAAAAATTTATGGAAGTTGATTTATCGCAATTTTTGATGACTGTTGTTACCTTTACGATGGCTTTAACTCCGTTGCTCGCAGCTTTGGGGCGTAAGGCTAAAAGCTATCTTTATACCAAAGAAGTTCTTCACGATAATAAACTTAGACGCGAAATTGGCGATGTCGAAAAACATGTTATTATTATTGGTTTTTCCAAATTAGGTCGCGTTGTTTCGTACATACTTCGTAAACGCGGCGTAAATTATTTAATTCTGGAAAATAACCACCGCATGGTGCGCATCGAAAAAAATAACGGCTATAATATTTATTACGGCGATGCTATGAATGTTGATATCTTGCGCCATATCGGCGTTGAACGCGCCGAATCAGTAATTATCGCAATCGAAGATGAAAGCGCTTGCATGAAAATCACCCGTTTCATCAATGAAAATTTTCCAGATTCAACTGTGATTACCAAATCTGAAACAATCAATAATGCTGATCGTTTTAAAAAAGCTGGAGCCAATTTAGTAATATCAAAAAACCTAGAAACTGGCCTGCAACTAAGCTCAGCGGCGCTCGCTTCTGTTGGCATGAAAAGCGCTGATATCAGCAGCGCTCTTTCGGCTTTTCGCGATATTAATGACGATATTATTAAAGATGTGATTCTTTACGACGAAAGCGCCGAAAGCGGTGAGATTTTCAACAAAAAACCAGAGAGAAAAACTGAAGGTGAATAAAATTCATACTATAGCATACTAAAAACAAGTTCAGGATGAAGATGTGTAAGAATTTTTCTAAGTATTTTGATTGATGGTGGGGTTGGAAAATTTCCTGAAGGAGGGAGTGTATATCAACATACATGACTGACTGAAGGATATTTTCCAACCCCAGCAGCGATCAAAAGACAACGAAAAATGGTCGGGGCGGAGAGATTCGAACTCCCGACCCCCTGGTCCCAAACCAGGTGCGCTAGCCAGACTGCGCTACGCCCCGACAGTAAAATTTTTCTTGAAAGGAAAATTTAAAAAAGGAAATTGTGATATTCGTGTTTCGTTCTTTTATTCGAGGCGCGAAATAAACAAACAACCACACCAAAAGTCAACCATGAAAATCACCAATAAAAAAACTTTTTTGCTTTTCACACTTTTAACTCTTATCTTCCGCATAAATTCTAGCTTTGCTTGGAATGGTTATGATTACGATAATAAAACCGAAATTGAAATCGGGCCCGGAAATTTAGTTCGCGAAGGTTCGATCTTTCAGTTTTACGATTCAAAAATGGATAATTACCGCACCGGAAAAATATTATTCATGGATTCAGTTGCTGGCGGCACAAGACTTCAACTACAAGATCTCGACTCTAAAAAAGAGCGAACCTTTATCATGAAAGAACAACAATAAATTCAGCAAAAATGAAAGGAATTATACTCGCCGGCGGCAGCGGAACAAGACTTGCGCCTTTAACAAATGTAATTAGCAAACAATTATTACCAGTTTATGACAAGCCAATGATTTGCTATCCATTAGCAACTTTGATGAATTTAAATATTAAAGAAATTTTAATCATTTCAACTCCGCAAGACACGCCAAATATTGAAAAATTTTTAGGCGATGGATCGGATTACGGATTGAAACTTTCTTACGCCGTGCAAGATGAACCCAAAGGAATTGCCGAAGCATTTTTGATTGGTGAAAAATTTATCCAAAATGAAAATGTCTGCCTGATTTTAGGAGATAATATTTTTTATGGCGCGGAAATAAATCACGAAAATTTGGAAGATAAAATTGCCCAAGTTAAATCCGGTAAAATCGGCGGATTAGTTTTTGCTTATCACGTTTCCGACCCCGAAAGATATGGCGTTGTTGAGTTTGATGAAAGTGACAGAGTTCATTCAATTGAAGAAAAACCAAAACAACCAAGGTCAAATTTTGCTGTTACCGGACTTTATATTTACGATTCTAACGTTACCCAAATTACCAAAGGTTTAAAACCATCAGCCCGCGGAGAGCTTGAAATTACCGATGTCAATAATGTCTACTTAAAAATGCAAAAACTCGGTGTCGTAAAATTAAAACGCGGCTTTGCCTGGCTTGACGCCGGAACTCCAGATTCACTTTTGGAATCTTCGCAATTCATTCATACAATTGAAAAAAGACAGGGATTGAAAATTGCTTGTATTGAGGAAATGGCTTTTATTAAAGGTTTTATCGATGCCAAGCAATTTGATGCCTTAAGAGAAAAATACAAAAAAGGTTCGCCTTATAGAAATTATTTGGAAACGATTTCTTAAAAAAATTTAAATATTAGAAATTGATTAATATCAATTTTTCTGCTTAAAATTTTAATTTTTTTACTTCCAAGTCATCAGAATTTATATATAAAACTCTGAAAATTAGCGGTTACTATAATCAAGCCTTTATCTAGAATTTATATCCCAGTCTAATTCCCGGTTTCTCAATAAATTTATATAGAATAATCGCTGATATCAAAACGAGAAAAATATAAAAAAAACTATTAGCAATATTAAAAGGTATGCCGGTTTTTCGATACAAATAAATATAGAAAGGATGAATCAAGTAAATTCCGTAAGACAAAGGCCGCATCGACAATAAAGCTTCGAGCGATAATAATCTTGAAAACCATCCACGATTTACAGCGAGAACCGGGATCAGAATTGCGAACAGATAAGGGGCTATAAAATGATAGCATCTGTCCAAAAAGAAGATTGAAAGGCAGACCACAAAAACTGCAATCTCCAGAATTACATAAAAATCTTTTTTAAAATTTTTCTTACTTAAATATTCAAAAATAGGCATAATTAAAAAAATGGGGGGCTAAAAACCCACTTTTCGCCCCCAGTTTTAAGGCTTTCCAAGTTTTTTCTATTCTCTCCGAATAGAAACCTCTAAATTTTAGTCAAAAAACATGACTAAAAACTTGTCCAAAATGTCGCCTAATT
>CAMAXU010000031.1 GCA_945862455.1 Rickettsia typhi
AAATCAAGTTTTTCTAAGAAATTTTTGTGATTCTAAATTTTTTGAAAGGTAAGCGTACCTAGATGTACGTGCGTTTCAAAAAATTTAGAATTGCAAAAAGTTCGACGAAAAAGTTGATTTGCGACAGCGCCTTAATATATGCCGTCATCCTTATCAGGAATGACGGCACTATTGGTAAATTCGTAGATTAACGATTAGCTTCAACTTCAATAACTAATTTAACTTTATCAGCAACTCCCGGAATTGCATATTCCAAACCAAATTCTGAACGATTGATTTCAGTAGTCGCGCTAAAGCCGATAGTTGGTTTTTGAGTAACTGCACTAATCCCCGATTTGTTCATTTTAGCATCAAGAGTAACTGTTTTAGTCACGCCATGCATGGTTAAATCACCTTCGATTTTCGATTTATCTTTGCCAGTAACTTTAATTTTTTTACTCAAAAATTTTGCAGTTGGAAATTTTTCTACATCAAAAAAATCAGCACTTTTCAAATGTTGATCAAATTTTGCTAAACCTGTAACCAAGCTGGCAATTTTAATTGTGACATCAACCGAAGAATTAGCAGGCTTTGCTTCATCAAAAACAATTTCACCACTAACATCAGAAAATTTTCCTGATTGGTTAGAAAAACCAAAGTGACTTGCAAACCATACAGCAGAAGTGTGATTTGGTTCGATTTGGTATTTAACAGCTTCAGCAAAAGATGTCTTGGCAGAAAAAGCAAAGGCAATGGCTGCGATCGCGATCAATTTTAATTTGGTCATGATTTTTATTTTTTAAATTAAGAAAAAATTACAATTAGAACTTGATTGTGGCTGAGTTTGTTTGAACTAAACTAGTTCAAATTAAGTAGATAGAATTTAATCATAAATTGAAAATAACTTCGACCAATTTCTCTTCTACAACCAACTCAATTTCTTTGGCATTGCAAACATTTGCCAAATCTTCGAGAAATTTTTCAATGCCCGCAACCCGCGCCACCTTTACTTTTTCGACCGTAGTTTTCATCGAAATATTTTTTTCTGACTTAAATTTTCGCACCTCAAAAATCACATCCAGCAATAATTTTCCGTCTTCAATCAAACCATCATTATAAAATTCGGGATTAACTTTTGGCCAGTTTCCACGCGCATTTACTGAATTATTTTTCACAAATTCTTCGACAAAGAGTGACGAATAAATTTCATCACAAATATGCGGAATAAAAGGTGCAAAAAGTTTTAACAAAGTGTTTAAGCAAATTCGCAAAGTTAAAATCGTGCTTTGTTGTTTGGCAGAAATTTCGGTTTTTTGTTGATCACTTAATTCAAGTCCAGCAACTTTTTCCGCTGCAATTCCGTAAGATCTAACTTTGCAAATTTCCAAATAATTATCACAAAAATCACGCCAAAAAAATTCTTCAATTGCTTCACGCGCCCTTGCATATTCAAAGCTTTCAAATTCTTTCGTTGTGCGTTCTACAACTTGTTGCAAACGGGATAAAATCCATAAATCCGAAGCTTCCGTAACTTTTGCATTTGCTTGCAATTGCTCAAAATTCATCGAAGCAAATTTCGCGGCGTTGAAAAGTTTGGTAATTAATTTTTGACCAATTTTAAACACGTCTTCAGAGTAAGCTGTGTCCGCACCAAGATGCGAAGTTGAAGCCCAATAACGCACAATGTCGGAGCTTTTTTCTTCAATCAAAGAAGTTGGAGTAACTACATTTCCTTTTGATTTGCTCATTTTGGTTTTATCCGCCGCCAAGCACCAGCCTGAAATCATCAGGTTTTTCCATGGAATTGAATTTTGGTGCAATGCTGATTTCACAATCGTGTAAAACGCCCAAGTACGAATAATTTCATGAGCTTGCGGGCGTAAATCTGCGGGGAAAAGTTTTTCGTGACGTTGTTTGTCGAAAGAAATTTCGCTGGAAATTCCTTTACTTGAAAGCTGTGGAGAAATTGACGAAGTAGCCCAAGTGTCCATGATATCGGTTTCTGGAAAAATCGTATATTCCTCACCGTCTTTCGTTGCGGTATAATAATATGGCTTTCCGATTCCATCGTTAATAACACTTGGTCTATAGTTTTCAAAACCTTTAGGAGGATTTTGCAATGGATCTATTGGCAACTGATCAATATCTGCGACTATTATTTCTTCAGTAGTTGGGTCGTTGTTTTTTCTTACTCTCCAAACCGGAAATTTCACGCCAAAAAAGCGTTGACGAGAAATACACCAATCCCATTGCAAACCATCAATCCATTGATCGATTCGCACTTTCATATATTCAGGAAACCAATTGCATTCATTGGCTTTGGCTTTTAGCAATTCTTTTTTATCAAGAATTTTTATGAACCATTGAGGTTTGACTAGAATTTCAATTGGCACGCCTGAACGCTCAGCACATTTAACGGCGCGTTTTATGTTTTCTTTTTTTAAAAGGAGATTTTTTTCTTCAAGAGCCTCGACAACGACATCCTTAGCTTGTTTTATTGTTCTTCCTTCTTCATTTCCATGGAAATTTTTTATCACTTCAAAAGAATCTTTAAACTCTGCAACGATTTTGCAAAGAGCCTGCCAATCAGTTCGTCCATTTTCGCTTAAAATTACACGAGTTTTTAAATCATATTTTTTCCACCAACGAATATCAGTTTCATCGCCAAAAGTGCAACACATAACCGCGCCCGTGCCTTTTTCAGTTTGCACAAGTTTATCAGCAATCAAAGGAACTTTAACGCCGAATAAAGGTGTAATAATATAAGAACCCGTAAAACCCTCTCCATTTTCATTTAGACTTTGTTTTATTAGGTGCGCCCATTTTTCGCTTCCATCTTCATTTTTATGATCAGGATTTATCATCACCGCAACGCAAGCGGGCAAAAGCTCGGGACGCGTTGTCATTATTTCAAGCTTTTCTTCTGAACCTTCAATTTCAAACAGAATATAATTCATCACACCTTCAACTTCTTTATCGATCAAGTCTGCTTGCGCTAGAGCGGTGCGGTCAGAAATGTCCCAGAAAACTGGTTCGAATTTTTTTTCAACTAAATTTTTGCGATATAAATCAACGAAACTTGCTTGGGAAATTTTTTGTGATTCTGGTGAAATCGTTTGATATTTCTGATCCCAATCCACTGAAAGCGCGATGGAATTGAATAAAATTTCGAATTCTTTTTCTGCTTCATCAACAACTTCGCGACATTTTTTTACAAAAGATCCGTGGCCATTTTCTGCCTCAAAAACTCCCGCTTTTTTATCAATTATTTTTTCAACTAAACGCTCAGTCGGCAAGCCATTATCGTCAAATCCCATTGGATAAAAGACATCTTTACCCGACATTCTCATGAAGCGCGCAACGAAATCAGCTTGAGTGTAAGAAAAAACATGACCCATATGTAAAACGCCAGAAACTGTTGGTGGTGGCGTGTCGATTACGAAAGTTTGAGCTTTTGGCAAATCATTTTTCCAGGCAAATATTTTGTTTTCCTTCCAGTGATTTTGCCAAAATTTCTCGCGGGTTTTTGGATCGTATTTATCGGTAAGTTTTATTTGTTCTGACATTTTGATTATTTTTTTCTGCTTTATTAAAATTCTTAGTCACCCTGAGCTTGTCGAAGGGTGGTTCGACACATGACTTTGAATCACCATTCGACAAGCTCAGGGCGACTAAGTCATAAGTTAAAAACTATTCCACTTCCACCAAATCAACCACATATTTTCCTAAAATATGCAGGTAAATTTTATTTCCGACAACCGCTGGAGCGTGAGAAATTCTTTTGCCGACCAAAAAGGTTTTTTCCACTTTTCCATCAATTGGAGAGGCGATCAATAAAGCACCGCTATTATTTGAAATCACCAATTTATCGCCAGCCATAATCACGCCGCTGTAAATTATTCTGGTTTCTAATTTATCTTTTTTTGCCAAATTCGGCAATTGCGAAATCCATTTTATGCCGCCGTTTTTTCTGTGAATTGCCAATAATTTATTATCATTATTAATCACATATAAAAAGTCGCCGGCGAGCCAGAAATCAACAATTCCGGCGATTTCTTTGCGCCATAAATAATTACCATTTTTAGTTGAAATTGCCATCATCCAGCCGCCATTTCCGATGGTGTAAATCATATCGTCTTTGGCAAGCGGAGTTGCGTCAATATCGTTCAAATAAAAGTCAGAATTGGTGGCTTTGCTTAAATTCAAATTTTGCGACCACAGCGATTCACCAGTTTTTTTATTAACGCCGTAAATTTCGCCAGAAGAATAAGAAACAATTACTGAATCTTTGTAGATTACAGGGTCCGCCGCGCCAAAAATTGCAGTGGTGCGCAAAATTCCAGATTGAAACCATTGCAATTCACCGTCATTTATATTTAACGCGTAAAGCTTGTTGTCATTGGTTGAAACATAAACCAAATTGTCGTCAGAAACTGGCGTTGAAACTGGAATTGAAGAAATGTCGCGCGACCATAAAATTTTGCCATCAATTTCATCTACAGCCACAATTTTATTGGTTCCAGCAGTTGCAAAAATTTTACCTTTGGCGTAGCCAATTTTGGGAGCGCGGTAATTTTTAAGAATTTTTTTGTGAAATATTTGCGACTTCCAGATTTTTTTTTCAGTCTTTAAATTATAAGCTACTAACTCGCCGGTAGTGTCTAAAATATAGGCAGTATTGCTGTTAATTACCGGAGAAAAAACAAAATGATCGTTGAGGTTGCCGCTGTAAAAAGTCCAGAATTGCGAAGATTCTTTTAAAGAAATTTGGCGCGATTTTTTTAGAGAAAAAACTTTGGCGAAATTTTCAATGCGTTGATTGCTTTCGCTGGCTGAGGCTAACCATAAATTATTTTGTTGTTGCTTTGGTAGCTTGATTTCAGTGCTTTCGAGGCTTTTATCAATAGTAATTGGGTCGATTGCAATGAAGGCGGAAATTGCTTTTGCCTTGTCATATTTATCTTCTTTGTCGCAGGCTGAGATTAGAATAATTACCAAAAATAGTGACGATAGTTTTTTCATTTTTGATATTATTGAGATTCAATTATAGATCGTATGGACCCCGTCGTAAAGACGGGGTGACAAACTCTTTATTTTGAGGGTTAACAAACTCTTTATTTTACCCGAAGGAAGAAACTTTAGCTTAACCGAAGGAAAAAACTTTAGCTTAACCGAAGGAAAAAACTTTAGCTTAATCGAAGGAAGAAGTAAAAAGTATGTACATTAAACATACTCATTGTCACCCCGTCTTCACGACGGGGTCTATAAGATTTTTATATTAGATTCTTACTTTTTTTCTTCCGCTTTTTCTTCTTCTTTTTTCACATCTTTTTCAACTTCTTTAATATCAACTTTCGGCTCATAACCTTTTGCCGCAATCATTTTTAAACCATCAGCTGCTCTAGCTTTAAGCACTTGTGAACTTTCAGGATTTTTAGCAATTTGCTCATAAATTTTATAAGCTTTTTCCAAATTGTTTCTGTGCAATTCAAGCATCGCTCTTTGTTCGGCAATGTGATATCTAAGCACTTTACCGCCATTTTCTACTTTTTCGATTCTGGTGTTCAAATCATCTTTATTCAATTCCGCTTCGTCAGAAAGCCAAGTTCTAACTGCCAACAAAGCGCCGAGATCTTTGATGTAAGCATCGCAAGATCCGCAACCGCTAACTTCTAAATAAATTTTAGCTGAATCCTGTTTATTTCCTTCTTCCAAAAGAATCGCCGCCAAGCGCAGTGAAGCCAAAGATCTAACGCCGCTTGGCGCTGATTTAGCATCATAAATTTTTTTTAAATCTTTTTTCGCTTCTTCAATATTTCCAACTTGCTGATTCAACAATGATTTATGAAGAATTTCAGAATATTTAGCTTCTTGCGAGTTTTGATAAGATTTAAATCCAAAAAGAATAATCAAAGCAACAATTGCAAAAATTATTAAACGTAAAATATTTTTGGCGTTTTTAGCGAGAAAATTTCTAATGCCTTCAGATCTAGATTGAGCGCGGGCTTGGTTAATTAAGTTCATTGCTTCGTCTGACATAGTTTCCTTTTTAATAATTAATTAATAATTTTTAGACAGCAGTCCAAAGTGTTTTTTAGTAAATAAGCGATAGTCATCGGCCCTACTCCACCCGGAACTGGGCTTGTTGCGTGAGCAATATCTTTGACATTTTCAAAATCAACATCGCCGACTAATTTTGTTTTTCCATTAGCCAAAGTGATGCGATTAATACCAACGTCAATAATAACTGCACCTTTTTTAACCATATCAGCCTTGATTAAATCGGGAACGCCAGCAGCAGAAATAATTACGTCGGCTTGCAAACATTCATTTTTCAAATCTTTAGTTGAGCGATTGGCGATTGTAACTGTGCAGCTTTCAAGCATTAAAAGCCTTGCCAGCGGACGACCAACGATGTTTGAAGAACCAATCACCAAAGTTTTTAAACCAGCTAAATCTGCGCCTTTTACCGATTTCAATAAATGCACACAACCAAGCGGCGTGCAAGGAACCATTGCTTTATCAATGCCCGAAATTTCGCCAACCGAAAGTTTTCCGACGTTAATTATGTTAAAACCATCAACATCTTTGCGGTGATCAATTGCATGAATTATATTGCGCGCGTCAATATGTTTTGGAAGTGGCAATTGCACCAAAATGCCGTGAATTTTTTTATCTTCATTTAACTCACGAATTTTGGCGATTAAATCATCTTCAGAAATATCCGCCGCCATTTTAAATTGCAGCGAATTCATGCCAACCGCATGCGCCGCTTTTTCTTTATTTCCAACATAAACTTCACTAGCTGGATCGTTGCCCACCAAGATCACAGCAAGGCTTGGAATAACGTTAAAATTCTTTTTAATTTCTTGAATTTGAGCAGCAATTTCGCGCTTCATTGAAGCAGCAATTTCTTTGCCGTTGATGATATTTGATGTCATGTAATTTTTTAGATGTGAATAGATTCAGAACTTATATCAAGTTGCATTCAAAACATGGTAAATAGCAAAGAATTTTGAGTAAAAATTGTGACAAAAAATCATGCTTTACCAAGTTGTACAGCGTGATTTTTCGAGCAGATTTTTACCAAAATTAGCAGCTATTTCTTATGTTTTGAATGCAACTTGGTATTAATGTTATTATTCAGGTAAATTTTGATTATCCAAGAATTTATTTAGATTTTTTCTTTTTCACTTTGAGTGACTTTTTTTACAATAATTTCGATTAATCTTTCTTGAGATTGTTCATTCGCTGAATATTCAGCCAACTTTTCTTCAAAAACAAATTCATTTAAAGGATAAATTTCTCTATCAATTTGAGTTGGATAAATAACATGAAATTCTGCATTTGAACTACTTAATACATCACAAAATCCGCTTCTAGCAGCGATTACTTTTCCTGCTAAATTGGTAAAAACAAAAGCTTCTGAGAAATTTAAAAATCCGCTAGCGATGCCTGCGATAGAATTTTTCTTATCTATTATATTGAGAAAAATCTTATAGTCATAATTACTCAGCTTGAAACACAAATTTTTCCAAAAAACATTATCCAGAGATTTTAGAGAAGTTGATTCGGGAGAAATTATTATAGTTTTATTTCTGATCAATCCCAACTGATCAAATTTCTTCTGAGCACTTATTTCATATTCTAGCTTTATTAAAGGGCTAGATAACTCAACTTCAACATCCATGAAATTACATATTTTAAGAAGTTTAAAGTGAGTTAAGTGATTTAATGGTGATTTTAAGAAAGACGCTGTCCATTTATTAAGATCTGCTGTATAGAAAATTTCACCATTCTTGATAGTTCTAAGATATTGCAAACATTCTGCAATATACGGATCTAGTTGGTAATAACGATCTATTTTATGAGAGAACATTTCATATATTTGCTTATGATATAACTTAGTTCCCAACAAAATTACAGAACCATGAATTCCATGTCGCATTTTGAAAGAATCAATCATGGCGCAAGTAAGATAAGTTTCTCCAGCATTATGAATTGATATTAAAGCAATATCATTTTTGGATAGTTTAATTTTTTTCTTGAGAAAAAAGTAGCTAATTTTAGCAAATTTCGAAGTACGGTAAAAACATATTCTATATAATTTCTTTCTAATTTTTTTTAGAAACTTCATAAACTCTTATCTATTTTAACTTTAACTTCTAAAGGCGCATCACGATCTACATTGATTGCATAAGCAGTTTTTAATCCTGAAGGTTTTTTGTCGTTAAGTATTATTCTTTCACCTGTGGGCAAATCACAAATTATCTGATCAAATCTAATGCCGTTATTTTTTAAAAAAATAACAAGCTGTTCTTCATAAATTTTCTTTCTGGCCGTTAGTAAAATAATTTTATCTTGGGCGGCAATTTTTGCAAAGAACTCCTTAACTCCATCCAGCAAATCATCTCCATCGCCTAAATGTCCATTATGTTTAACAATAGTTCCATCAACATCAATTATCCAAGTTTTTGGAAGCGCAGATAATGTAATATTGTTCATTTTAAGTTAAGTCGTTTAGGTAAAGCAGACCGTTATAAAAAGAGGCGCAAACCGAATCATAATCTTCCCAAGCATAAGTGGTTAAAGAAAGCCAAATTAGGCAATGAAGTATTTTGATTTTCTCTTTATTTGCCTTTGTAGTTGCAAAAAATTCATCTTCTAAATCTTCCCAATTGTTAGAATCAATGCGCAATAAAACTGCATCTTGCGTGATTTCCAAAGCAAAGTTTTTGCGATTAAATTGATCATAATTTCCGACTAGCGAATAATATAATTTCGCCCAATCGTAATCGCGATCGCCATAGAATTTGGAATTACCAAAATAGCCACGCGGATCGATAAACACTGGATCAACCTCTTCATTCTTAATCATTATATTAGAAAAAGTTGGGTCTCCATGAATAAGATGAAATTGAGTTGGAAAATATTTTTTGACTAATTCTGCAAACTCTTCCTGATGATAAAAAATATTTTTGCACTTTTTGCCGTTAATCATGACGAATTTTTTATCAGCAAAAGGAACTAAATTTTTTACTTTCGAAATTCTTTCAAAAGTTTTTTTAATGTAATTATCAAAACAATCTTCCTGTTTTGCAGCAATTGCGGGAAGCATCTGATGAAGCTTCTCCAGCTTGGAAATAAGTTTCAAGAGAATTTCTTTTTTCTGAGAAAATGTAAAATTTTTGTAGTCAAAAACATTTCTTCCATCAATTTTTTCCATTTTGAAAGGTTCAAAACTAAAAATTTTAGGAATATCTTTAAAGCCAAGATCAGTTACTTTTTTATACCAATTCAACTCATCAACCATGATGGCTTTTCCATAATCATTAACCGCCAATTTAGTGACATAATTTTCCTCAAAAATCATTTTATTAAAAGGACGACATTTTGCTTCTTTAGAATCATTTTCATTGTAAGACAGCATCGTTCCTATTTCGCGAGCATTAGAAAGGTCAAAAGAATCAAAAGAAATTTTATTATTTTGTAGCCATAAAACAAATTCGCCTTCCAAACTAACATCAATAATTTGCTGTTTATTTTTGAGTAAAAACAACCCCGCAACTCCCTTTTCTTTGGAAGGAGTTTTCGTAAATTGATTGTCATCAAAAGACCAACGGCATTCAAAACTTTTTGATAAAGCTACTAAATTGCAATCAATTGAATTTGGTATTTCGGTTTTTTGAGAAAATAAAAGATCGCACCAACTTAAAATAAAAGGCTCATCTTGCGGAATTAAATCCAGAGCTTGTCTGATTCCAGAACATGTTCCCTTCTTATCAGTTTTTACCAATTCATAAGAAATTTCACTGGCAAATGTTTGTAAATATTTTTCCAGAACTTCTGATTTATAATCACAAATAATGATAAATTTTTTTCCTTCAAACTTTTCAAATAAATGAAAAAGCAGTGGCTTATTTTCAATTGGCACCAAACATTTTGGTTTATTGATAGTTAAAGTTTCCAATCTCGAACCTCGACCACCCGCTTGCACAATTACATATGGAATGGCAACACTTTTCCGGACACTAAATTTGAGCTAATTTTATAGATTTTGCTAGATCTTGGTTTTTTCTTTCGAATTCTACTGGTGACAAGTAATTATTAGCAGAGTGGGTGCGGATTCTGTTATAAAATACTTCAATATATTCAAATATTACATTCTTAGCCTCCTGTTGATCATTGAATTGATAATGATTGGTCAGTTCTGTTTTCAAGGTTTTGAAGAATGATTCAGCTACAGCATTATCCCAGCAATCACCTTTACGGCTCATGCTTTGAATAATATCGTGATCTTGCAAAATTGATCTGTGGCTTTCTGAGGCATATTGGCTGCCTTGATCAGTATGCCAAATTAAACCTCCTCTTTTTGGCTTTCTCTTCCAAATCGCCATGGTTAAGGCATCATTGACTAATTTTGCTTTCATGTTGTTAGACATAGACCAGCCAATGATTTGCCTTGAATAAAGATCAATTACTGTTGCCAGATAAAGCCATCCTGCTTTGGTTGGAATATAAGTTATGTCACCAACCCAATAAGTATCAGCTCTAATAACCCTAAATTCTCTGTTGAGCAAATTAGGTGATATTAACTTATTATGTTTTGAATCAGTTGTAGCCCTAAATTTACGCTTAGTTTTACAGGAAAGACCCGCTAAAGCCATTAGTTTACCAATTCGATTGCGACTGATAAAAATATCTCTTTTTGCTAATTGATCAGCAATTCTGCGAGTTCCATAAATATTGCGACTTTTGGTAAATATTTCTGCGATTACTTTGGTTAATTCCTTATTCTCAAAGCTTCTGCTGCTTTCCAAACGATCTAACCAATCATAATAGCCACTGCGAGAAACTTTCATAAAGTTACACAAAACAAAAATCGGAAAGTCGTTTCTATTCTCTTTTATCCAAGCGTACCTTATCGCGACTCCTTTGCAAAGTACGCGGCAGCCTTTTTTAGCAAATCACGCTCCTGCTTAACTAAAGCTAATTCTTTCTTAAGGCGTTTATTCTCCTCGAAATAAACAGCTTTATTGCTGCTACTCATATTACTTCCGATTAATTGGTTAGGATCTGAATATTTTTCTATCCAGCCATGAAGGGTATTGTGATTAATACCTAAATCTCTGGCAGTTTGAGCAACTGACTTGCCTGATTCAACAGCCAACTGAGCCGATGATATCTTAAATTCTAATGGATAATTGTTCTTCTGATCCTTGGACATGATAATTTGCTATTTTGTTTTTAAAAAACTGTCCGAGAAATGTTAGCCACTCCAATATTCTATTTTTTTCATCTTATGAGTTTTGCAAATACCATTGATAAACTTTAGCAATTCCTTCTTCCAAAGAAATTTCTGCCTTCCAGCCTAAAGAATTAATTTTTGAAACATCCATACATTTGCGCGGAGTGCCGTCGGGCTTGGTGGCATCGAATTTAATTTCGCCATTATAGCCGATAATTTTTTTGATTAATTTTGCTAATTCCGCAATCGTAACATCTGCGCCGGTGCCGATATTTGTGAGGCCTTCAACTTTTTTATTATTCATCGCAAAAACACAAGCTTTAGCCAAATCATCAACATATAAAAATTCACGCATTGGCGTGCCGCTACCCCAAACTTCAACAACAGGTTTTTTGGCAATTTTTGCTTCATGAAATTTGCGCAATAAAGCTGGCAAAACATGCGATCCGTTTAAATCAAAATTATCATTAATTCCGTACAGATTAGTTGGCATTAGGGCGATGAAATCGCAGCCATATTGATCGCGATAAGCTTCGCACATTTTTACACCGGCAATTTTAGCAATTGCATAACCATAATTTGTCGGTTCAAGCGCGCCGGTTAAAAGATATTCTTCTTTAATTGGCTGCGGCGCCATTCTTGGATAAATGCAAGAACTTCCTAAAAAAACCAAACGCTTTACGCCGTTTAAATAGGAATTATGAATTATATTATTTTGAATTTGTAAATTTTCATAAGTGAAAGCGCCTTGCTGCGTGCGGTTCGCCTCAATTCCACCAACTTTTGCGGCGGATAAAAAAACATATTCTGGTTTTTCTTGGGCGAAAAAATCACGCACCGCTTTTTGATCAATTAAATCAAGTTCTAAACGAGTTTTGGTTACAATATTTTTATAACCTTGATTTTGCAATTCGCGAACAATAGCTGATCCAACCATTCCGCGATGTCCAGCAACAAAAATTTTTGCTGTTTTTTCCATTTAAATTACTCCAATTTCTTTTAAAAACGCTTTATCAAGACTATCTTGTGAATGCTTATCTTTAAAGCCTTGCGGAGTTCCGTGATAAGTTATTTTGGTGTTGTTTAAAACAGCGATTGAATCGCATATTTCGTCCATGTCAGATAAAATATGTGAGCTAAAAAAGACAGTTTTGCCAGAATTTTTATAAGCTAAAAGTTCGCGTTTTAAAGCGATGCGGGCTTTTGGATCAAGGCCGCTCATTGGTTCATCTAAAATTATCAATTCGGCGTCGGACAAAAAAACTGCTAAAAGACCAAGTTTTTGAGTCATTCCTTTGGAATATTTTGTGACTTTTTGTTTTAGAACTTCGAAACGTAAATCAAGATTTTCGCAAATGATGCGCGCCTTTTCCATATCTGGTTTTTTGCCGTAGAAATCGAGAACAAATTTTAAAAATTCTTCGCCTTTTAAATGCGAAGATGGTTGGAATTTTTCAGGCAAATAACAAAGTTTTTTGCGAGCTTCTGGCAGTGCGCGCGACACGCCGAAAATTTCAACTTCGCCATTATCTTGATCGAGAAGATCGAGAATGATTTTAATTAATGTGGTTTTTCCAACGCCGTTTAATCCGATGAATCCGAAGATTTCATTGGGCTTTACGTCGAAATTTACATTGTCCAGAACTGGTCGGGTAAAAGATTTGGAGATTTCAAAAATTTTTAGTGGGAGCATTGATTTATTATTTTACTTAAAGTTATTAATTAAATTTGTTCAACACCCAGTGGACCCCGTCGTGAAGACGGGGTGACAATGGAGGTGCGTCTTTTCCGAAGCTGTCACTAGCCCTTATTAAAGACTTAGGTAAAAATGGAAAATGTTTAGACATTTTTTCAACCCATTTTTAGACATTTTTCTCAACATGTTGTCAACCATTCTTGCTTTCACCTTGTCAGTGGACCCCGTCGTGAAGACGGGGTGACAATGGAGGTGTGTCTTTTCCGAAACTGTCACTAGCCCTTATTAAAGACTTAGGTAAAAATGGAAAATGTTTAGACATTTTTCTCAACACGCTGTCACCCCGTCTTTACGACGGGGTCCACTGGATTTACAATTCAAAGTACAAATCTTTCCATTCAGGATTCATCTCCCGAATCGTTTCAATTTTCATGGATCTTCTCCATTTTTTTATAAGCTTTTCACGACTTATTGCCTCTTTAACGTCTTCATGGATTTCGTAATAAACCAAAGTTTTTATACCATATTTTTTGGTAAAGCCTTCTACTAGCTCTTCTTTATGTTCAAAGATTCTTTTTTGAAGGTTGTTGGTTATTCCAACGTAAAAAGTTCCGCCGGGTTTATTGGTTAAAATATAGGTGTAGTACATTTTGTGTTTAGTGGGTTTTTTTGTAGTGTTTTAGTTCGCATGGACCCCGTCGTAAAGACGTGGTGACAAATTAGTTTGCCCGAAGGAACAAACTTTGGTTTGCCCGAAGGAACAAAGTTTAGATTTATTTCTCAATCATGTTGTTAATTGCAAGTAATGAAATTGTGTAACCTTCAATTCCCAATCCTGAAATTACCGCATCAACAACATCGCTCAAAAATGAATTTTGACGAAATTCTTCGCGTTTAAAAATATTGGAAATATGCAATTCAATTTTTGGTTTATGAAACATTTCCAAAGCATCGCGAATTGCAACTGAAGTGTGCGTGTAAGCTGCGGCGTTGATGATAATTGCGTCGAAATCATCGATCGCTTCTTGAATAATATTAACTAATTCGCCTTCAGAATTTGACTGCTTTAATTCAACCTTCAAAGCCAGTTCTGACGCTAATTTATGGCAATTATCCTCAATTTTTTTAAGTGAAATATCGCCGTAAATTGATTTATCTCTTTTGTGCAAAAGATTAAGATTAGGACCATTTAAAATCAGGATTTTTTTCATAAATAATCTATTTAATTCACACTACTTTTTAATTGAAGTCAGTTCGATTTTTATATAAGAAAAAATTGTCACCGGAATTGAAAAACCGTAAGTGATACCAATGATTGCAAGAGTCAACCACGGCTCAAGCAAAAGTCCAATAATGATTGAGCCTAAAATTAGTAAAGTAAGATAAGCAAATTCATTTTTGATTGGGATTTTTTTAATTGAAATTGTCGGAACGCGGCTCGCCATTAAAACAGCTAGAACTGCAGTGTAAGTGATAACCAAAACTGGGTTACAATAAAAACCCTCACCAAATTCATAACTTAAAACCATTGGCAACATTGCCATTGCAGCGCCAACTGGAGCTGGAATTCCTTTGAAGAAATATTTTTCTAAAGTTGGATTTACAACTTCGCGAGCCATATCAACATTGAATCTGGCTAATCGAATTGCGCCACAAACTGCGAAGAATAAAACCATCGCCCAATCTAAACCCGGAAGAGTGGAGTAAGAATTAACCCAAGAATAAATTACAAAACCCGGAACCACGCCGAAATTTACGAAATCAACTAATGAATCTAATTGCGCGCCGAAATCGCTGCTTGAGTTCAAGAAGCGCGCTAATCGACCATCAACACCATCCATAAATCCGGCAAACAATAAAAATGCCGAAGCGCGATAAAAATCACCCACATTGGCATAACGAATTGCTGATAAAGCGATACAGAGACTTGTAAGTGTAACCAGATTTGGCAGAAGTCTAAAAAGCGGAAAATAGCCGCTGTCAGCCTGACGAATTTGCTGAATAATGTGTTTTGACATGAGTTAAAAAAAAGTCTTAAAAATTTGGAATTGCTTTATCACGAAAGCCGAGTTAATTTCGCGCTGCTTAACAAAAAAAGCAATCAAACATTTCCTCACATTTTTCCAAAAACAAGATGAACAAAACTGAAACAGCGCAAAAGCTTGCCAATTCTATTCGTTTTTTGTCAATTGATGGCGTTGAACGCGCTAATTCTGGGCATCCCGGAATGCCAATGGGAATGGCCGATGTGGCGACAATTCTTTTTACTGAATTTCTAAAGTTTAATCCAAAACATCCAAACTGGTTAAATCGCGACCGCTTTATTTTATCTGCCGGTCACGGCTCAATGTTGATTTACTCGCTGCTTTTTTTGACTGGCTACGAAGATATTTCAATTGATGATCTTAAAAATTTCCGCCAACTTCACGCTAAATGCGCCGGACATCCGGAATATGGTCACTTGCATGGCGTTGAAACTACAACTGGACCTTTGGGTCAAGGTTTGGCTAATGCAGTTGGAATGGCGCTTTCTGAAAAAATGTTGGCCGCGCGTTTGGGCAAAAATTTAATCGATCATAAAATTTATTGTTTAGTCGGAGATGGCTGTTTGATGGAAGGCATTTCACAAGAAGCAATTTCAATTGCCGGACATTTGGAGTTAAATAATTTAATTGTTCTTTGGGATAATAACTCAATTTCAATTGATGGCAAAACCTCTATCACAACTTCTGAAAACATGAAAATGCGTTTTGAGGCTTGCGGTTTTGAAGTTATTCAAATTGATGGTCATAATTTTGATGAAATTCGCAGCGCTTTAGCTGTCGCTCAAAAATCACAAAAGCCAATAATGATTGATTGCAAAACCACAATTGGTTTTGGCTCACCAAATAAAGCTGGATCTGAAAAAGCACATGGTTCACCGCTCGGCGTTGAAGAAACAATTAAAGTTCGCGAAAAATTAAATTGGCCGCACGCTGCTTTTGAAATTCCGCAAGATCTTAGAGATAAATGGTTAGAAGCTGGCAGAAGAGCCGACAGCAATTATGCCAAATGGGAAGAAAAATTTTCTAAATCAGATGAAGTAAAAATTGCAGAATTAAAAAGGGTTTTCGATAAAAAATTTCCAAAGGAATTCGAGCAAAAACTTGAGGCTTTCAAACAAAAAATCCGCGATGAAAAGCCAAAACAGGCTACGCGCAAATCTTCGCAAATTGCTTTAGAATTTTTAACTGGCGAATTACCAGAATTAGTTGGTGGTTCTGCCGATTTAACCGAATCGGTTTTAACTAAAACTTCGCACACCAAATCAATTTCAAAAACTGATTTTTCACAGCGCTACATTCATTACGGCGTTCGCGAACATGCAATGGGCGCAATCATGAATGGCTTGGCTTTACATGGAAAATTCATTCCATTTGGCGGCACTTTTCTGGTTTTTTCAGATTATATGAAACCCGCCATTCGTCTTGCAGCTTTGATGAAGCAGCAAGTTATTTATATTTTCACTCACGATTCAATCGGTCTTGGTGAAGATGGACCAACGCATCAACCAATTGAACATTTGGCGATGTTGCGCGGTATTCCAAACTTAAATGTTTTTAGACCCGCAGACGCTGAAGAAACAATTGAATGTTTTGAAGCAGCTTTAAAATCAAGTCATACGCCATCGGCGATGATTTTAACTCGCCAAAATTTGCCCTTCTTAACTAAATATCACGATCTATGCCAGCTTGGCGGATATATTTTATCTGATGCGGCAAAACCTGATGTTATAATTTTTGCCAGCGGTTCCGAAGTTGCGACCGCAATTGAAACTAAAGAAAAATTATATAGTCACGGAATTGCATCCCGCGTGGTTTCAATGCCATGTTTAGAAATTTTCAATCAGCAAGAACAGTCTTATAAAAATCAGATTTTAGGTGATGAAAAAGTTTTAAAAGTTGCGATTGAAGCCGGAATTTCACAAGGCTGGCATCAATATATCGGCAGCAATGGAATTTTTATTGGCATGAGTGATTTTGGCGCTTCAGGAAAAGCAGAAGATTTATTTAAGCATTTTGGAATTAATTCCGATGCAGCTTGCGAGAAGATTGTAGAGCGCTTGAAAAATAAAATTAAAACTGACGCTTAGATTTTAAATGCTCAGAGCGACATCAAGGATAAGATTTATTGTGTCTTAAAGAATAATCACGTGAGATAATATAAAAAAGCTTGACTACTTAAAAGCAATGCTTCTTATCTCTTAACAGTTACGAAGATGTTACGAAGATGTTACGAAGATGTTACGAAGATGTTACGAAGATGTTACGAAGATGTTACGAAGATGTTACGAAGATGTTACGAAGATGTTACGAAGATGTTATGAATATGTTATGAAGCCCGCGACCTAAGTATTTCTTTACACAGAATAATCGAATTTACACATGAAAAAAATTCTTCAGCAACTCTTATCTCAAGAGTTACGAAGATGTTATGAAGATGTTACGAAGATGTTATGAAGATGTTATGAAGCTGTTATGAATATGTTATGAAGCCCGCGACCTAAGTATTTCTTTACACAGAATAATCGAATTTACGCATGAAAAAAATTCTTCAGCAACTCCTCTCTTAAGAGTTATGAAGATGTTATGAAGATGTTATGAAGCTGTTACGAAGATGTTATGAAGCCCGCGACCTAAGTATTTCTTTACATATAATATTTAAATTCATACATGAAAAAAATTCTTCCTATCGCCACCATTGCAATTCTTTTTTCACAAGTTTCTTTCGCAGAAGCTACTCGCACAATTTATACCAGCCCAATTTTTTATACCACCGAACCTTCAAATATAATAAGTCATGATTTAGATGCCGTCACAACTACAAAAACAAAAATTCCAACTGAAAGCGAAACAGAAACTAAGATTAAAAAAGTAGCTAAAGTTGAAGCCTCAAATTCAGAATCCAAAACAGAAGGTTCTTATGCTGGTTTAGATTTATTTGGCACTAAGACAACTTTAAGAGTTAAGAATACCTTTTCTTCAGCAGTATGCACCGAAGATTGCACAGATTATGAAAAACCAGCCTTAACAAATAATTCCTACGGATTAGGCCTAACTTACAAATATGCCTTTAATTTTAATAAATTCTTCATCGCTCCAGGAATTTTCTTTGAACAAAATAACTATCAAGCAGTAAACGCA
>CAMAXU010000032.1 GCA_945862455.1 Rickettsia typhi
CTTTTGTCACCCCGTCTTCACGACGGGGTCCACTCGGATTTATCAGATAGTTTAAAATTTATTCTTACTCAATTCTCGCAAGCTTGAAGTAATCAAATTTTCCAAAGTAATTTTAGAATTTCCTTCAATTAAAAAGTTAATCACGCGCAAACAATCATGTTTGCGATAACCCAGATTTTCTAAAGCCGAAAGTGCATCACTCGCAATTTCATTGCCAGAAATTTCAGCAAGATTTTCCGATTTCTGCACATCAAAACCAAGATCTATCCCCAGTTTTTTCGGGCTATTTTTTAATTCGGTAGTTAATCTTGTTGCAAGTTTTGGACCAATTCCAGAAATATTAGAAAATGTTTTGACATCAGAAGAAATCAAAGCTTTTGCCAAATCTTCAATCGTCAAAGCGCTTAAAATTTTCTGGCCCATTTTATTGCCAACACCTTGAACTTTGGTTAGTTCTAAAAACCAGATTTTTTCAATTTCAGAAACAAAGCCATAAAGTTCGATGGCATCTTCTTTAACGGCGGTTTCAATAGTCAGAGAAATTTCTTTGTCGCGAGAAAATGTTTTTAATAAATTAGCAGTTTTGCCAGATAAAAAAACGACATAACCAACGCCGTTAACGTCGATTATGCACTTGTCTTCAGTGATTGAATCAATAAAACCGCGGAGTTTTCCGATCATAGATTTTTAGCATTTTGTAATTACGGGTTAATCAAATTTAATTAAAATTTTTATAATGAGCCAAAAAAATTTGTCAAATATTGAGTGGCGTTTCAGCAAGGAATTGGTGCATTTTGAAGATGCGCTGGCATTTATGCAAAAACGCGTTGAAGAAATTATTGCCGAAACTGCGCCGCAAATGATTTGGACCTTAGAACATCCTGCGGTTTACACGGCGGGAATTAGTGCTAAAGAATCAGATATGTTAAACAAAACCGACATTCCAATTTTTCAAACTAATCGCGGTGGAAAATATACTTACCATTGTCCCGGAATGAAAATTATTTATGTGATGCTCGATTTAAAAAAGTTTTTTGCGCCTCAAAAACCAGATGTAGCGCGCTTTGTTGAGTTTTTAGAAAATTGGGTAATTGAGATTTTGGCAGAATTTGGAATTAAAGGTGAAATTAGAAAAGGTCGCGTTGGAATTTGGGTTATTGATGAAAATGGCGCTGAAAAAAAAATCGCCGCGCTCGGAATTAAAATCAAAAAATGGGTAAGTTACCACGGAATTGCAATTAACTTAAACCCAGATTTGACAGGCTTTAACAATATTATTCCTTGCGGAATTAAGGAATTTGGCGTGACGACGATGAAAAAAATTTTAGGCGAAATTGACGAGAAAAAATTTAATGACTTGGTGCAAAAGAAATTTGAGTCTTTGCGGGCGTTATAATATTTTTAGGATTGAAAAAGCTTTAAGCAGTTCTTATTTAGTTGACGAATCTTAATCCTATAAAAAATTACCAATGTTCGATTAGGAATTAAAAAAGATATTAGACAGGCTCTTAGGCAATTTTTACTTAAAATAATCAAAAACATGACAAAAGCACAAGAATTTAACTTCGATGTTGAAGTTGGAAAAGTTTTAAACCTGATGATCAATTCGCTTTACGCCAATAAAGACGTGGCTTTGCGCGAGTTAATTTCTAACGCCGCCGATGCTTGCGACAAACTGCGTTATTTGGCGGCGCAAAATTCAGAAATTATTAAAAATGATGATGAGTTAAAAGTTACAATTACCACCGACAAAGCCAAAAAACTTTTAATTTTAAGCGATAATGGCATTGGCATGAATCGCGAAGAATTGATTCAAAACCTTGGAACAATTGCACGCTCGGGAACTGAAAATTTTATAAAATCTTTAACCGGAGACAAACAAAAAGATGTTCAACTAATCGGACAATTTGGCGTAGGATTTTATTCTAGTTTCATGATTGCCAATAAAGTTGAAGTGATTTCGCGGAAATTTGATGAAGAAAAATCGCATGTTTGGGAATCGGATGGCAGCTCTAATTTCAAGGTTGCAGAGGCTTTAGAAAATACGCCGCGCGGCACAAAAATTATCCTGCATTTAAAAGATGACGCATCAGATTTTCTCGATCGTTTTCACATTAAACATGTAGTTCAAACTTATTCCGATCACATCAATTTCAAGATTGAATTTATTCCTGAAAATTTGGAAGCCGGCGCGAAAGTTGAACTTCTAAACTCCGCCGCAGCGCTTTGGACTAAGCCAAAAGAGGAAATTACTCCCGAACAATATCAGGCTTTTTTCAAACACATTTCGCATTTGCCGGGCGATCCTTTTATGACAATTCACAGCAAAATTGAAGGAATTATTACTTACACAAATTTGCTTTTTATTCCATCAACAAAGCCATTTGATTTATTTCACCCTGATCGTAAATCGTCAGTAAAACTTTACGTTAAAAAAGTTTTTATCAGCGAAGAATTAGAATTGGTGCCAGCTTGCATGCGCTTTTTGCGTGGCTTGATTGATTCTGATGATTTACCGCTAAATATCAGTCGCGAAACTTTGCAACATAGTTTGGTTTTGGATAAAATCAGAAAATCGATTGTCAATAAAGTGCTTTCAGAATTGAAGAAAAAGGCCAATGAAAATGAGGAAGAATATCTAAAATTCTGGAATAATTTTGGCGCAGTTTTGAAAGAAGGTCTTTGCGAATCTTCAGAATTTAGAGAAAAAATTCTAGAAATTTGTCGCTTCAATTCTTCAAAATCTCCCGACAAATTAATTTCAATGGCAGAATATTTGGAACGCGCCAAAGCTGGGCAAGATAAGATTTTCTTCTTAACTGGCGAGTCGGTTGAAAAAATTCAATCTTCTCCGCAACTTGAGATTTTTTTGAAAAAAGATATCGAAGTGTTATTTTTAACTGACGCAGTTGATGAATTTTGGGTAACAGTTGCACTGCCTTACAAAGAAAAAGAATTTTGCTCAATTAATCGTCATGATGTTGATGTGGAAAATATCGATAAAGCGCCGCAAAAAGATGAAGAAGAAAAAGCGCCGGAGCCTGAAATTAAAGATGTAACTACGAGTCAGTTTGAAGGTTTGCTAAATTTTATTCGCGAAGTTTTGGGTGATAAAATTAAAGATGTTAGAATTTCTAAAAAACTAACCAATAGCCCAGTTTGTTTGGCTGTAGATGCGGGTTCGATGGATATTCGCTTGGAGAGGTTTTTGTTGGAGCAAAAACAAATTCAGGCGGGAACTGCGAAGATTTTTGAAATTAATCCGCTCAATTTGATCGTGAAATCGATGAATGAAAATTATGTTGATGAGGCAAAAAAATCTGAAATTCGCGATACAATTTTTACTTTATTTGATTTGGCCTGCGTGATGGAAGATGAGCCGATTAAAGATGCGAAAGATTTTTCGAGAAGAATTCAGAGTTTGATGAAATAGAATTTACCTTGTATGTACATCGAATAGATCTGTGAAATCGATAGCTATCCAGCAACTTCACTTTGGTATAGTAATTGGAAATGGCACCAAACGCATCACTGGTATTGCGGCTAACCTGAAATTCCAATATTAATTAATACCATGCTTTGAATGGAGCTTGGTATAAAGAGTCTGTCGCGTAAATCAAACTTTTCGTAATTCTGATTTGAGGAATTATTGTATTTCCTTCTTATCATCATTGGTCAAATCCAACAAATCATCAGCTCTCAAAAATTCAACCTTCGCTGATTTATCCAATTTTTCTTTCGCTTCTTTTGCATATTTCACGCATTTCTTTTTATTGCCAATCAGAAAGTTATATTCTGCTAAAGCCAATAATGACCTTCCTTCATCATTCATTTTCGAATAAGCATTCGCTAATTGCTTAAATAAAAATGGATTTTCATTTTCAAAAATACTCGCTTCCTCAAGTTTTTTTATCGCAAGTTGCAATAAGGTTTTGTCATTTTGATTTAACATCAAAATTCCGGTCGCAAAAGAAATTTTCGCCTGCGCGCCATCAAGCGCACTTAAAAATTTTATTGTTTCATTATAAGCTAAAATAGAATTCTGAACCCGACCGCTTTCATATAAAATCTGACCTTTTAATTCATATAAAAATCCCAATTCCGGCGAATTATGTTTTAGAAAAATCGGCAAGATCGGAGTTTTTTTATCAATAATTTCATCAAGCAATTTCAACGATTCATCAATATTTCCTTTGCGAAAAAGTGCGATTGATTTTTTGTAATTTGAAATTTCATCATTGCGATTTTTATATTTAGCATAAATGGCATCGGGATTTTCGATAAATGCTTCCAGCTTCGCCAACACAATATCCATCGCGCCTTGCAACTTTTGATTTATTTTTTTATCGGTAAATTTTTTGTCTTTGGTGCGCGCCTTGATTAAATCGATACGTTTTTGACTAACTGGATGTGACAATAAATATTCATCAATTTGCCCGCGATAGCCGATCATTTCAGTTTGAAAAATTTCCAACAGTTTTACTAAACCATCAGCGGGATAAGAAATGTCATCGAGATATTCAGCCGCATGTTGATCTGCCGCTTCTTCTTGATTGCGGGTGAATTTCATTAAAAGCCGTTGCGCCGAATCAGAGCCACCCGAAATCAGTGCCATTCCTGCATCGGGAGATCCTGCGATAATTGCGCCGATTCCCAAAAGATAACTTAAAAACATGGCATTTTGCGCCTGTTCAATTCCTTCGCCAGAGCGCGCCAAATGACCAGCGGCGATATGTCCAGTTTCGTGAGCAATTACGCCGATTAAGGCATTGGGAGTTGAAAATTTTCTGATTAATCCGGTATTGATAAAAACATTCTGACCACCGCTTACAAAGGCGTTGATACTGTCATCATTAACAATGTAAATTTTGATATTTTGTGGATTTAAATGGGCGGCGCGAAAAATGGGATCAGAAAGTTCGTGCAAAAATTTTTCAGTTTGCGCGTCACTAATTAAAGATTGGGCAAAAGAATTTTTTGCTAAGAAAGAAATGAAAATTAAAATGAAAAATATTAGTTTTTTCGGCATTAGCTGTAATAATGATATTTGCTCAAAATGATTTACCATCCAGAAGAAAAGAAAGTCACGAAAATCATTAAGCTTCTAGCTTTCTGGTCTAGTTTGTTGTTGATGATGTGGTTTGTGATTTTGATATTTCACGATGATGTAAAAATTCCGCAGCGCGATACAGTGATGAAGCTGAATATGAAAAATAAAATGAATATTTGTCAGCCAGAAAAAGAAGATGTTTCGAAAAAATCTTTGTTTGAGTCGTAAATTTTTATCACAAAAAATAACAAATGAAATCGTCTGAATTTTTAGACTATAATTTTAGAATCACCAATTTTCTCCAAAAGCTGCGCGTTGAAGACGGGCTTTCGCTAAATACCACTTTATCTTACGGTCGCGATCTTGAACTTTTTGCTAAATTTCTAGCTCCTAAAAAAACCACTTTTGAAAATGTTGGCGCTGCTGATGTTAAAGATTATCTTTACGATCTTCATAAGCAAAAATTGCGTTCTGCTTCTGTTGCCCGAAAAATTTCTACTTTAAAAAATTTTTACAAATTTCTTGAAAATGAAAATGTAATAGAAGCCAGTCCAATGCTTTATGTACAAGCTCCCAAAAGTGACAGCAAATTACCCAAATTTTTAAGTGAAGAAGAAGTTTTTAAAATGCTTAATTTTATTAATTCCGATAAATCAGAATTTGGAATTAAGCTTTCTTGTATGTTAGAAATACTTTACGCTTCGGGTTTGCGTGTTACCGAATTAGTTTCGCTTCCAATTGCGGCAATTAAAGAAAATGTAACCGAAAATGGTGAAAAAACTTTGCAGAATTATCTGATTGTTAACGGCAAAGGAAATAAAGAAAGACTGGCTCCGCTTAATAAATCAGCGATTAAAATGCTGTTGGAATATTTGGATCTTCGCAAAAAACTGGGTCAGGAAAAATCAAAATGGCTTTTTGTTGGCATTGTTCGTGCCAGTAAAAAAGAAGGTGAAATCAAAATTAGAAATTATGCGCCAGAAGATGCTCACATCACGCGCCAGCGCTTGCATCAAATGCTTAAAGAATTGGCGGTTAAAGTTGGAATTGATCGATCAAGAGTTCATCCTCATGTTATTCGTCATTCTTTCGCTTCGCATTTGCTCAATAGTGGCGCGGATCTGCGGATTTTACAGGAATTATTGGGACATACCAATATCTCAACTACAGAAATTTATACCCATATTTTGGATTCGAAGTTGAAAAATCTTGTTTTTTCTCATCATCCACTTAGTAAAAAAGTGTAATTTGTTTCACTTTTAATAACTTGAATATTTTAGAAACATGTCAAATTTTATGGAGTCAATAGGAAAGGCGGTAGAAGTAATTGGAAAGGCGGTAGGAGTAATTCCAAAAAATATTAATGAACAAATAGCGGAATGCAAAGCTGAAATTGCCGAATTAGAAGGTGACGGAAATAGTATTTCTACGGTTATAAGTTTCGCAAAAGAAGGCGGCAAAGCTCTATTTAGCTCAGCTTCATCTAGTGATAATGGTAAAAAAGATCCGGAAGATAAAGATAAAAAACTCATAGAGTTAAAGACTAAATTGGCAGATCTTTTGGAAAAGAAAAAATCTCAAGGGCAAGGTGGAGAATCATCAGATTCTCCTGATGGATTGAGTGAGGATGAATTAAAAGGTGATGACAATCCTCTTGCTGATTATGTGAATAAGCTTAAGGAGGCCGGAATTCCATATGAAGTTTTCCATGGAAAAGGTGGTACGATCAGAATAAAAACTACCACGCGACTTGATGACTCGAATTCGATGTCCAATGTATTTAAAAACATGATGGAGAAGGTGGCTGGTGAGTTGTGGGGCTCTCCGAAAGATTCTTCGGTCGATAAAACTGCTGGTAGTGCTCTTGGTGAGGAGGTAAAATCACAAGTGGAAGACGTAATCTCAAATATGGGAGGAAGGGTGTCAGATTTTGATGGCGTGAAGGGAGGGACAATTGATAATTCTTGGTATGGAGACGAGCAGCTGCTTGATTCAACAAGCAAAAGTCTGAGTGAACATAGTAAGGCAGAATTATTTGCAGCAACTCCAATTAATCAAAATCAAGAAGCTATAGATTTAATGCACTTGCAAGTTTCATCTGCTAAAGAAACAGCTGCTAGAGGTAGAACTGCGCTCATTCCAGTTCAAATTGGTGACAATCATTGGGTTGGTGGTGCGATGACGCAAGAAGATGACAAGTTCAAATTTATTCATAATGATCCACTTGGAAATGAAATTGATCCAAATTTAAGAGATGTTCTTGAGTCACAAGGTGTTAATGTGATTGATTTGCAGCATAAACAACAAACAGATAAGTATAATTGTGGCCCATATACGGCAGATAATTTATCTAAGTTTGCAGAAGCAATTGAAAATAAGGGAGAGCTTGGTTTATCGGATGAGGAATTTAAAAAAGGATTAAAAGCTGAATTGAGAAGCGATGGTGATCAAATAAGGCAAGAGCAGCAAGGCGGATCATATAGTTCGCCATTAACTCCAAATAATAGTAAAGAATCGGACAAAAAATCATTTGAGCGTTAAAGTTGTTGTAACTCAAGGCATAATTAAAAAAGTATGGCGCTAAAAATCAAAGCATGATGGGGTTTACAACCCCGTCCTAACGCTCATCTCACTAAATTTCTTCGCCAAAAACCCGTTGATAAAATTCACGAATCACCGCTTTTTCATCATCAATAACCTTGTTAGAAAAGCTCAAAATAAAAGCAGTTTTAACCGACCCGAAAATCTCAATATTTTTTCCCCAAGAAATCAAAGTTCGCAAGCTGATCAAGTTAGAAATATCGCCATTTCTAAAAGCTTCGCGCGATAAATTTGCCAAGCGCACCATCATTTTTGCGCTTTGCTGATGTAGTTTCGAATTTAAAAAAGGCAGTTTTTTCAAGAGAATCGCCAACTCTTGTTCTTCAGGTAAATAATTTAGTGCCGCTACAATATTCCAGCGATCCATTTGCGCTTGGTTGATTAAATTTGTACCGTGATAAATTCCTAAATCATCGCCAGCGCCCAAAGTGTTAGAAGTTGCAAACAATCGGAAATGCTGGCTTGGCGTGATAATTTCATTTTCTTCTAAAAGGGCAAATTTACCATTTTCTTCAAGTAATCTTTGAATTACAAAAGACACATCAGTTTTGATCGCATCATATTCATCAAGCACCAAAGCCAAGTTGTTGCGCAGCGCGAAGGGAATAATTCCTTCTTTAAATTCGGTAATTTGTTTGTCGTTTTTTAATTTAATTACATCTTTTCCAACTAAATCTAGGCGTGTGATTTGTGAATCAAAATTAATGCGCAAACAAGGCCAGTTAAGGCGCGCGGCTACTTGTTCAATGTGAGTTGATTTTCCTGTTCCGTGCATTCCTTGAATTAAAACGCGCTGATTAAAAGAAAATCCGGCTAAAATTGCGAGAGTGGTTTTGGGATCAAAAAGGTAATTTTCATCAAGCACCGGAACATATTCCGAGCGCTCTTTGAAGGCTAGAACCTCAAAGTCGCAATCAATTCCAAAAGTTTTTTTACAGTCGATTTTTTTCATAGGTTTTTTTTATTTTTTAGGCTTATGTAACTTTTTTGAAAAAGTTTTTTCTTCTCTTCCGGCAAATGGATTGTCGCTTTTTCTTAGAACCAAGCGCACCGGCGTTAATTTTAAATCAAAATATTCACGCAAAGAATTCATTAAATAACGCTCATAAGCGCCTTCCAAAGGTTTGATGTGATTGGTAAAAACTGCGAATGTTGGGGGACGTTTTTTAATTTGCGTCGCATATTTCAACTTAATCGCTTTGCCTTTATAAAGTTTCGGAGAATGCGCGGTTTCAGCGGCTTTAAGCCAATCGTGAAGTTTGTTGGTTTGAATATAAGTTTGCCATTGCGCATAAGTTTGCAGCGCAAATTCTAAAGATTTTTCAACATTATATCCGGTTTTTGCCGATACGCCGATAATTGGCGCGCCATCAATTCCGGGTAAAAGTGATTGAATTTGCTGACGCACTTCGCGCATAAAAATTTCTTTGTCTCCACTAACCGAATCAATTTTATTAATTGCAAAAACTAATCCGCGACCTTCGCGGATAATTTCACCCGCCAGCGCCATGTCTTGGTGATCAAGCAAAGAATTGGCATCAATCAACAAAATCACAACTTGGGCAAAACGAATGGCTCTAAAGCTGTCAAGGCTAGAAAGCTTTTCTAATTTTTTAACGATATTGGCTTTTTTTCTAATTCCGGCGGTGTCAATGAAGCGAATTTTTTGACCGAAAATTTCATGATCAACTGCAATTGCGTCGCGCGTAATGCCAGCCTCAGGACCTGTAATCAAGCGATCTTGACCTAAAATTTTATTTAAAAAAGTTGATTTTCCGGCATTGGGACGACCGACAATTGCAATTTGCAAATCAGATTTTTCATCTTCAGCATCATATAAAACATCAGAGAAATTTTTCTCATATTCTTCCATTTCTGGTGCGATTTTTTCATATAAATCTCCAAATCCCAATTTATGCTCGGCGGAGACAGCTGTAGGCTTTCCAAATCCCAATTTATAATATTCTTGCGCCAAAACTTCTTCGTTTAAATTCTCGCATTTATTCACAATTAAAATGGTTTTTTTATCAACTTTTTTGAGCCATTTTGCAAAGTGTAAATCTTCTTTGGTTACACCAACTTTTCCATCAACTACAAATAAACATAAATCAGCATCCGCAACTGCAAGTTCGGTTTGTTCAACCATTCTTTTTTCCAGCGATTTATCGTTGATTTCATGTTCAAGGCCGGCTGTATCAATCGCCATAAATAGAAGCGGCCCAAGCTTTCCTGGCGCTTCTTTGCGATCGCGAGTTACACCGGGAGTGTCATCAGTAATTGCAAAACTTCTGCCAATTAATTTGTTAAATAATGTCGATTTTCCAACATTTGGACGACCGATAATTGCGATTTTGAACATGATTTATAAAAATTTGAAAATGTATGCTAAAGTCAAAATTGGCAATGTTTGAATTTCAAGTAGCTTTGACATATATTGTCAGTTTAGAACTACTAAATTTCTTGTTCAAGCTACGAAAAATATTTGCTTGACTGTTTGAAGTGGAAGTAAACTATTAATGACATCCATAAAATGCCCAAAATTTAAATATAAAAAGTAAATTTTATCGGGAGAAAAATTAAAATGCCTAAAGTTTCAAAAAGAAAATCCATCAAAAAAATCACTGATTCAAAAGTTATTTCTGCGGAGAGAGTCATGAAAAAAAACGAGTCTTTAAAAGCCTGCGTTAAAGATGCTTTTGAAGATTATAAAGATGATTTTGATATCGTCGATTTGCTTAAATCTCTAAAAGAAGCGGCTGCTATTAAAGGCTTCTCACAATTGGCAAGAGAAACAAAATTAAGTCGCCAATATCTTTATGAGATTTTTTCAAAACAAGGTAATCCAACAGTTAAAGTTTTAGAAACTGTTGTGAAATCTTTTGGTTATCGCATTACTTTTCAGTCGATTACTAAGAAATAATTTTGAACTTTTTATCCTTAAGCAGAAAAGCTTAAGGATAAAAAGTTATAACTACTTAATCAAAATATCTTTCACCGCTTTAGCAATATCTTTCTGCCTCATAAAATGCTCGCCAATCAGAAAACAATTGATTCCCGCTTGTTGTAATAAATCGACATCCAACGCATCTTTAATTCCACTTTCTGAAACTAAAACATAATCAGCCGGAACTTTTTCTGATAAAAACAGAGAAGTTTGTAAATCAACTTTCAGGGTTTTTAAATCGCGATTATTAATGCCCAGCAATTTGCTTTTTAGCTTACTTGCGCGCTGTAATTCAGCTTCATCATGAACTTCAATTAAAACTGATAATCCGGCATCAAGGGCGCATTGTTCAAGTTCTTGTAATTTTGCATCATCAAGCATTGCCACAATCAATAAAATACAATCAGCGCCTAACATTTTTGATTCGTAAATCTGGTAAGTGTCAACCATAAAATCTTTGCGCAGAATTGGCAGGCTTGAAATCAGGCGCACTTCTTTCAAATATTGATCGCTGCCCATGAAATATTTTTCGTCAGTCAAAATTGACAGACAAGCTGCGCCGCCTTCGGCATATTCTTTGGCGATAGTTAAATGATTAAAATCTTCGCGGATTACGCCATGCGAAGGCGAAGCTTTTTTAATTTCGCAAATTAATCCAGCCTCAAGGCGCTCATTTTTTTGTTTTAAAGTGGCAAAAAAATTGCGCGGTGGATTTTCTAAACATTTAATGCGGGCGCAAATTTCTTGAACTGTAAGTTCTTTCTTGCGGTTTCTAACCTCAATTAATTTATGCTGGTAAATTTCTTCTAAGATATTTTTCATGGAACTTTATAAGTGAATGGGGATTAATTTCGAAGTAACGAAACCTATTTTCTAAAATTTTCGATTTCAAATAATAATGACATATTCATCGAACGATTCATTTCCAAGAGTGCGTTTGAGACGCAATCGTAAATCAGCGTGGATTCGCGATTTAACTGCACAAAATACATTTTTGCCAAGCGATTTAATTTTGCCGCTTTTTGTAATTGAAGGCAAAAACAAGGAAGAAAAAATTTCCCATTTGCCTGATGTTTCGCGTCTTTCAATCGACTTGATTGTGAAAAAAGCTAAAGAGGCACAAAAGCTTGGCATTCCTGCTTTGATGTTGTTTCCGGCGCTTGATCAAAAGTTAAAAACTTCTAACGGAAAAGAAGCGATAAATTCCAAAAATTTAATGTGTCGTGCTATTTACGAAATTAAAAATGCTGCGCCCGAAATCGGCGTGATTACTGACGTGGCGCTTGATCCTTACACAACTCACGGCCATGACGGAATTGTTGATGAAAATGGCTATGTCGAAAATGATGCCACGATTGAAATTTTATGCCAGCAAGCTTTGGTCCAGGCGCAAGCCGGTTGCGATATTATCGCGCCTTCTGACATGATGGATGGAAGAATTGGCATAATTCGCGATGCGCTCGACGATCAAGGATTTAGCGATGTTGCGCTGATGTCTTACGCGGTGAAATATTCTTCTAGTTTTTACGGACCATTTCGTCACGCCGTTGGTTCAGTTAATAACCTAAAAAAATCTGACAAAAAAACTTATCAAATGGATTTTAGAAATTCGCAGGAAGCTTTGCGTGAAGTAGCACTAGATGTTGCAGAAGGTGCAGACATGATAATCATAAAACCGGGAATGCCTTACTTGGACGTGGTTTTGCAAGTTTCGCAAAATTTTAAATTACCCGTAATTGCTTATCAAGTTAGTGGTGAATATGCGATGCTAAAATTTGCGGCAGAAAAAGGTGCCTTTGATTTTGATGCGGCTTTTTATGAAAGTTTGATGGCGTTTAAAAGAGCTGGTGCAAGTGCGGTGATTAGTTATGGCGCGATTGACGTGGCGAAGAAATTGTAAAGTGTAATTAATTACATTTTTTTCGCGATTCTCAATCCCAAAACCAACACCGTCAAAGTCACTAAATAAGTAATCAGTTGCGCTCCTGCAGGCTGATCAATATAGCCAAAAAAGATATTCAAAAACTTCCCAAAAATACTATGCTGCGATAAAATCTGTGAGCTGTCAAAAACTGGATTTGCAAGCGGCGCAACAATGCCAGCATTAATCCAAAAGCCGATTCCTTGAGCTGCAATTCCAGATGCTAAAAAAATTAAAATCCAAGTTGTAACAATGAAAAAATATTTTCCGAAAGCTTTTAAAATTCCTAAATAAAGCGCAAATCCTGCGGTTGCACCAAAAGTGATTCCTACAAAAAGTCCTAAAGTAATTTCGCCGATTCCAGTTCCTGAAACATAATAACTATAGGTGAAAAGCACGATTTCAGCGCTTTCGCGCAAAACTGATAAAAATACTACAACCAATAAAACATAAAGTGGTTTGTGACCTTCGCGGATTGAATTGCTTAAACGTTTTAATTCGCCAGAAATAGATTTGGCGTGCTTTTGCATCCACAAAACAGTCCATCCAATCATAACGGCAGCGGAAAGTAGAATCAGACCGTTAAAAAATTCCTGACCCATTCCATCCAAACTTTCAGAGATTTTATCAGTTGAAAAAGCCAAGCCTAAAGAAGCCAGAATTCCCAGCAATAAACCACCTGAAATCCATTTGCCGCGACCAGCAATATCTTTGGTTGCGGCGGTTAAAATTCCAACGATAAGAGAAATTTCTAGTATTTCGCGAAAAACTACGATTGCGATTTGCAGCATTTTTTAATAATGTTGTATTTAGAAATAGATTCTGAAACGGATTCAGGATTTATTGATATTTGATAATTTCTATCAGGTTATTTTCTTAACGCATTAGATCAAGATAATTTGTGAAAAAACCTCTATCCATCTATATTCACTATCCTTTCTGCAAATCAAAATGTCCTTATTGTGATTTTAATTCGCATGTACGCGACAATGTTGAGCATGAAAAATTTTTGCAGGCTTATGAGCGCGAACTTGATTTTTTTGCGGCAAAAATTTGCAAACGTAAAGTAAAAACAATTTTTTTTGGTGGCGGAACGCCGTCACTAATGCCAATATTTTTAGTGGAAGGAATTTTAAAAAAAATCGCCACACTTTGGGAAATTGATCAAAATTGTGAAATCACTTTAGAGGCAAATCCAACATCATCGGAAAGCAAGAATTTCAAGGCTTTGAGACAAATTGGCATCAATCGACTTTCAATTGGAATTCAGGCTTTAAATGATGTCGATTTAAAATTTTTAGGCCGCGAACATTCGGCAAAAGAAGCAATTTCGGTAATTGAATTGGCGGCAAAAATTTTCGATAATTTTTCTTTCGATTTAATTTATGCCAGACCAAAACAAGAGCTACAAGAATGGAAAAATGAACTGACGCGCGCCATAAATTTTGGCACCAAACATCTTTCGCTTTATCAATTAACGATAGAACGCGGAACTAAATTTTATACTCAATTTGCGCGTAAAGAATTTGAAATGCCGGATGAAAATTTATCGGCAGATTTTTATGAAATGACTAATAAAATCACGTCTGATGCTGGTTTTGAGCTTTATGAAATTTCTAATTATGCCAAGAAAAATTTTGAATCGCGCCATAATTTGGTTTATTGGCAAGGCGGCGATTATTTGGGAATTGGTGCTGGCGCGCATTCGCGAATTTATTTGGAAGATGATCTTGAAAGATCAGCAATAACAATGCTTCACGAGCCTTTAAGTTGGTTAAAAAAAGCCCAAGAAATTGGCGCCGGAATTCAAAAAATGGAAAAAATTTCCAAAATAGAATTGCTCGAAGAGTTGATTTTAATGGGTTTGCGCTTGCCGCAAGGAATTGACGATCAAATTTTTCAAGCTCACTTCAAAAGAAACAGGGCAGAAATTTTTGATATAAAAAAGCTACAAATGCTTGCAAATCAGGGTTTAATAGAGGTTAAAATTGATTCGATAAAAATCCCAAATCATGCGCGGCTTCTAACTAATTCAATCATCACCAAAGTTTGTGAAGCGCTAATTTAAAATAAATATGAAAAACTCTTCTGAGAATCAAACGCCAGATTTTATTTTTAATCTCGAACAAGCTCTGGAAAAGCCCCTCATTGTTGATGAAAGCTTGGCTCAAAACTCATATGAAACTGTTAAATTAAAGCCGGAATCGGAAAAAATTCTTGATGAAACCAAGTTAAAAGCTACGTCAATTTTGCGCGGTGCAACGAAAATTTTGAGCAAAAACAGCCTGACTTTTTTGAAAGTAAATACAGTTTTAAGTGTGATATTTTTAGTGATTTTATTTTCACTTATTTTTTTTGAAGCAAAAATTAATAAATATTTTAACGCGGTTTTGATCCTACAAAATATTGGTGTATTAAATATTTTACCAATTATCGAAATTATTATTTTTCTAATATTTTTTATCTGGTTGCGTTCATCTTACTTAGAAATTGTAAATAATTATTTTCGCAATGAAGATGGCTTAAAGCCTTTGAAATCAGGCTTTAAGAAAATATATAAATTTGCGATGGTGGAAGTTTTGCAATTGGCTTCTTTATTATTAGGATTTCGCTATTTTGTAGCACTTCCTTCACTATCCGCAAAAAATAAAAATGCCACCAGCGCAATGCTAGAAAGCCGAGAATATGCCAGTGAAAATCCGAGCGCGATGATTTTATGTTCTCTTTTTATCACGGTTTTTACTTTGGCTTTAGTTGGATCTTGTATCGAAATTTCAGATCTTGTTTTGCAAAATCGCTTAACAATTATTTTGCTTAATTTTTTGCTATTCACTTTTTTATTTTTGCCACTTCACACTTGTTATCGGGTTTTGCTTTATAAGAAATTTCAGCAATTAAGCAGCGCGCCAAAAGTTGAAATTGAATGGGGAGATCGAATCTGGTTTACGACTTCTCGCCTTATATTTCTAAGCTTGGCGACAGTAATTATTTTTTTGGTTATAAATGATTCATTCTTAAATGAGTTCAACAAAATAATTGCTTTTTTAAGTCATTAGTTAGGAAGCTAGTGCTGTTTTATAGGTTTCAAGGCATCTGATGCGGGCGAGTTTGTGATCAACTATAGGCTTTTCGTAAGATTTATCGGCAAATTCTGGAACCCATTTTTTGATATATTTAAATTCAGGATCAAATTTTTCAGTTTGGCTATCGGGATTAAAAATGCGAAAATATGGCGCGCTATCGCAACCGCTGCCGCAAGTCCATTGCCATCCTCCAACATTGCTTGCCAACTCATAATCAAGAAGCTTCTGCGCGAAATATCTTTCACCCCAAATCCAATCAATCAAAAGATGTTTGCATAAAAAACTGGCAACAATCATGCGTACGCGATTATGCATAAATCCGGTTTCATTGAGCTCTCGCATGCCTGCATCAACAATTGGATAGCCGGTTTTGCCGGCGCACCATTTTCTAAATTCCTCCTTATCATTACGCCATTTTATTTTGTCATATTGCGGCTTGAATGAGCTGTTGGCGCAATAAGGAAAGTGGTACATTATCATTTGATAAAAATCGCGCCAGATCAATTCATCAAGCCACTTTTCACTTATGACCGAAGCAATTTGACAAAGGCGGCGAATGCTGATTGTTCCAAAACGCAAATGTAAACTTAAGTGGCTAGTGCCTTTGATGCTAGGGAAATCGCGGTTAGCGGCGTAATTTTCAATTATTTTTACGTCTAGTTCGCGTTTGGGAAAATAAGCAAAATCAAAATCAACAAAACCGATTTCAGAAATTTGCGGCAATTCAAAAGCGGAGCAAGGATAAAGATTTTTTAAATAATTTTCGCTGGAATATTTTTTTAAGAAAAAATCATTAGCACTGCTTTTCCATTTTTTACTGTACGGCGTAAATACAACGTAAGGCTTGCCATCATCTTTAAGAATTTCATTTTTTTCAAAAATCACATGATCTTTGCGGCTTTTAAAATCAATTTTATGTGATTTTAGAAATTCATAAATTTCTTTGTCACGCTCTCTGGCATATGGTTCATAATCGCGATTAGCAAACACTTCAGCCACATCATATTCGGCGATTATTTTTTTATAAGCTGTAAGTGGAGTTTCATAAAAAACGCGCAGTGATGAGCCATGTTTTTCTAATTCTTTTTTCAAGCGCGAAACTTCTTGGTGAATAAATAAAACGCGGGCATCTTTTTTATCTTCAAGATGCTCAAGAATATTTTTATCAAAAATAAAAATAGGCAGAATTTTATTTCCCGATTTTAACGCCTGCCACAATGCGACATTATCTTCCAGCCGTAGGTCGCGGCGAAACCAGAAAATTGAGATTTTTTCTTTAGTCATTTTTTTGGAAAATGGTGATTACAATTTGGAATTAAATATGAATGCATTTAAGAAAATCCAAATTCTAAATATCTGATATGAGATTGATGATGGATTTGATGATATAGTGTGAAGTGGTATGATTTTGTTGGAATGGTCCGCTTTCGCTTGTGCTAGAGTCTTGAGAATCCTGCGGATCCAATCGCGCTGAAGCCTAAGCGAAAGCGGATGGTGGAGCTAACGAGAGTCGAACTCGTGACCTCTTGCATGCCATGCAAGCGCGCTACCAACTGCGCTATAGCCCCCCAATAAAAAACGCTTCGTTGCTTTTCTCACTTCGTTCGAAGACAACTCACGACTGGGCTTTTTCGCTTTCGCTCTCAAGCCCGTTCTCACTAAAAACGACCGTTGAGGTCGTTTTCTTAACGTTCGAACCTGCGCTATAGCCCCCCAATAAAAAACGCTTCGTTGCTTTTCTCACTTCGTTCGAAGACAACTCACGACTGGGCTTTTTCGCTTTCGCTC
>CAMAXU010000033.1 GCA_945862455.1 Rickettsia typhi
ATCTCTTGATAGCACTAACGAAGTATTTTTGAGGAAAAATTGCGACTGGAAATGTAAGCTGTATCAAGTGATACAGCGTCATTTTCTGAGCAAATTTTTACCAAAAAGACAAAGTTATGGCTATCAAGAGATAGTTAATTTGGTATATAACAAAAACTCATAACTAATGACTCGTAAATATTTCGGCACCGACGGCATTCGCGGAACGGCGAATAAATTTCCTATGACCGCAGAAATTGCCCTTAAAGTTGGCATGGCAATTGGAGCAAAATTTATTGATGGCGATCATCGTCATCGCGTTGTAATTGGCAAAGATACTCGCCTTTCTGGCTATGTAATTGAACCCGCTCTCACCGCTGGCTTGGCCGCTGTTGGCATGGATGTATTTTTAGTTGGCCCCGTTCCAACTCCGGCAGTTTCAATGTTGACGCGCTCAATTCGCGCTGATATTGGAATTATGATTTCAGCATCACATAATCCTTATCACGATAATGGCATTAAAATTTTCACTCGCGATGGTCATAAATTAAGCGATAAATTAGAACGCGAAATTGAAAGCTTAATTGAAGGCGACATCACGCCACATTTGGCTGAATCAAAAAATTTTGGCCGCGTTAAAAGACTTGATGATGCTTCCAATCGTTATATCGAATTTGTAAAAAATTCTTTCCCGAAAGATAAAACTTTAACCAATTTAAAAATCGTCGTCGATTGCGCCAATGGAGCGTCTTACAACATCGCACCGAAAATTTTCTGGGAACTCGGCGCCGAAGTAATTGAAATCGGAACTAGTCCTGACGGCTTTAACATTAATGAAAAATGCGGCTCAACTCATCCCGAAGCTTTGTGTAAAAAAGTTTTGGAAACTCAAGCCGACATCGGAATTGCCCTTGATGGCGATGCTGATCGACTTTTGATAGTTGATGAAAAAGGCAATGCAACTGATGGCGATAAGCTGATTGCGCTGATCGCCGAAAAACTTCACAATGATGGAAATTTAAAAAAAGATACAGTTGTAATTACCCAAATGTCGAATTTGGCTTTGGAAAATTATTTAAACTATATTGGCGTTTCCACAATTCGCGCCCAAGTGGGAGATCGCTACGTTTTAGAAGAAATGCGTAAAAAAGGCTGCAATTTTGGTGGCGAACAATCGGGACATATTGTGCTTTCTGATTACTCTACAACGGGAGATGGTTTGATTGCAGCGCTTCAAGTTTTATCGGTTATTTGTGAGAATAAAAAACCAGCAAGTGAAGTTTTGAATTTATTTGAATTGTTTCCACAGCTTTTGAAAAACACCAAATTTGATGCCAATAAAAAAAATCCGTTGGAAGAAAAAGCGGTGCAAGATTTTATCAAAGAAAAAGAAAATGAACTTGGTGAAAATGGGCGAATTTTGGTTCGTAAATCGGGAACAGAAAATTTAATTCGCGTGATGGTTGAAGGGAAAAATCAACATCAGATTGAAAAGATTGCCGATGAAATTATTGCGAAGGTGAATGAGTAAGTTTTTAAATCCTAAAATCTTCCCCTAAATAAACTTTCCGCACTTGCTCATTTTCAACAATCGCGTCTTTCGAACCGGAAGTTAAAATCATTCCATCATAAACAATATAAGCGCGATCAACAATTGATAAGGTTTCGCGCACATTATGATCAGTGATTAAAACGCCAATTCCACGATTTTTTAAATGTCCAACCATCACGCGAATATCATTAACTGCAATTGGATCAACGCCGGCGAAAGGTTCGTCAAGCAAGATGAATGAAGGATTTGTCGCCAAGGCGCGCGCAATTTCTACTCTTCTTCTTTCACCGCCCGAAAGTGCTAGAGCATGTGATTTACGAATGTGAGTAATTGAAAATTCTTCCAATAATTCTTCCAATTTCTGGCGACGTTTTTTCTCGTTATTTTCGGCAATTTGCAAAATTGAATAAATATTATCCTCAACATTCATGTCGCGAAAAATCGAAGCTTCTTGCGGCAAATAGCCAATTCCAAGGCGCGCGCGCTGATACATTGGCATATTGGTAATATCAAGTTGGTCGATAAAAATATTTCCCGAGCCCGCTTCAATCAAACCAACAATCATGTAAAAACAGGTAGTTTTTCCAGCGCCATTTGGACCTAAAAGCCCAACAACTTCTCCTTGCGCAATGTCCAGACTAATATCGCGAATCACCACTTTTTTACCGTATGATTTGCTTAAATTTTTAGCGCTTAAAGTTGCCTTGCTCATTTTTTTCTTTTTTTGATTTTTTTATTTCTTTTTTGCGATCAGGAAAATCATCGCCAATCACAACTACAACTCGTTTGTCGCCGCCATTTCCAGTGATTGAAGTTTCATCTTTTCGACCAACAAATTTACCTTTTTTAGTAACCAAATCGTAAATGAATTTATTGCCACTGGCAATTGAAGTGCCGTTATTCACGATTACGTTTTTTTCTAAAACAAAAATATTTTTTGATGGTTCATAATAGCCACTGTCACCGCTTGCGACGAAATCTTCGCTAAAAATTTTAACATTATCTTGGGCAATAATTTTTTTGATCGAAGATTTTTGACTATTGGATTGCGACTTTTCTTCGTAAAGCACAGTCATTTTATTAGCCAACAAACTACTATCATCTTTTTCAACAGTCACATTGTTGATAAAGTTAATAACTTGTGATTTTCTCTTGATGTCGATTATGTCAGATCTTATTCTGGTTGGCGTTTCAGGTTTAGATTTAGTCGCCGCTTGCGCAGATGAGACATTCAAAAAAAACAAAATTTCACAAAGAATTATGAAAAAACCAGATTTGAAATTTAATTGGAAGCGTTTCACTTTTGTTATTTTTGCTTGCGTTACAGTAATTTTTGTAATCTTGCGAACACCACAAAACATTGATGCCAAGGAGATTCTCGAATTTAACCGCGATCTTAAAAACTACAACGCCAAATTACAGGTTTTCGATTCAGACAACAAAGAAATTATCCAATTTTCAATCGCAATTGCCGATTCTGATGAAAAAAAAATGTATGGCTTGATGAATTTAGACCATTTGCAAGAAGATTGTGGAATGCTTTTTCCTTTTTATAAAAGCCAAGTAATTACGATGTGGATGAAAAATACCCGCATTGCGCTCGACATGATTTTTATCGATAAAAATAACGAAATAGCCACAATTGTAACCAATGCCGAACCTTATTCTCTCGATATAATTTCTTCTGAAAAAGAGGTGAAAAAAGTTTTAGAAATTAATGCCGGTTTAGTAAAAAAATTTGGCATAAAAGTTGGGCAGAAAATTAAAATTTCTAGTTAAATGAAAATTTTTTTAGTTGAAAAAAAAATCACCAATAATCTTGTTGGGCATGAAAAATCAAGCTTCTACAAGTTTTTAACCAAGGCACAAGAATCAGATAAAGATGTTAGCAAAATCGTAAATGACATTATTTTGGAAGTTAAAAAAAGTGGCGACAAAGCTTTGGTTTCTTACTCCAATAAATTCGATAAAACTTCTTATAAAAAAGCTGAAGATTTTTTAGTTACGCCGCAAGAAATTGCTGCTGCTGAAAAAACGCTGAATAAAGATGTAAAAGCAGCTTTAGAAAATGCTTATAAACGCATTGAAAATTACCACAAAAAACAACTGCCGAAAGATTTTCATTTTACAGATGAAGATGGCGTGCGCCTTGGAAATATATGGCGCGCCATTAGTTCAATTGGCGTTTATACTCCCGGTGGAAGCGCTTCTTATCCAAGTTCAGTTTTAATGTCTGCAGTTCCAGCAATTGTTGCGGGCGTTGAAGAAATTACAATGTGCGCGCCGACAAATTCGGGCAAAATTAATCCGGCAGTTTTATTTGCGGCAAAACTTTGCGGCATTAAAAAAATCTATAAAATCGGCGGCGCGCAAGCAGTTGCAGCTTTGGCTTATGGAACAAAAGCCATTTCTAAAGTTGATAAAATTGTTGGTCCGGGAAATTCATTTGTTGCCACTGCCAAAAAAATTGTTTTCGGCGATGTTGGAATTGACATGATCGCCGGCCCAACTGACGTAACAATCATTGCCGATAAAACCGCTCATTGCGATTGGATTGCAGCCGATGCACTTTCGCAACTCGAACATGGATCTGATTCTAAAGCGTTTATAATTACTGATGATCAGAATTTTGCTTTAAGAATTTCAGCAGCAATTAATGGTTTGAAAGAAAATTTACCGCGCAAAGAAATCATTGAAAAATCTTTGGAAAATTCGGCAATTTTTGTAGTAAAAAATCTGTCAGATGCAATTCACATCGTTAATTTTATTGCTCCGGAACATTTGGAAATTGCCACTAAAAACTGTGAAACTTTTGTGCCGAAAATTAAAAATGCTGGCGCGATTTTTTTAGGAAATTATTCACCAGAAAGCATTGGCGATTATATGGCAGGACCAAGTCACACTTTGCCTACTTCATCTTCGGCAAAATTTTCGAGCGGACTTTCAGTTTTTGATTTTTTAAAAAGAATTTCACTGATTTCTTGCGATAAAAAATCTTTTGATAAACTAGCTAAAGCCACGTCAGTTCTGGCTGAATGTGAAGGATTGCAGGCTCATAAGTTGAGCGTTGATATTCGAAAAAAATAAAAATTATGAAAAAATTTCTTTCCCTGTTTTTACTCGTATCATTTCTCTTTTCCTGCGCCGCCAACAAGGATGATGAAAAAACCAATGCTGAAATGGCTTACGCCAAAGCTTACAAACTTTTAAAATCAAAAAGTTACAGCGAAGCCGCTGAAGAATTTGAGAAAATCGATGATGAATTTCCTTTTTCAAAATGGGCAATTAAAGGTCAAACCATGGCGGTTTACGCCAGATATAAGGATGAAAATTATGACAAGCTTTTGCCGGTAGTTGACGATTTTTTGCGCTTAAATCCGAATAGCGAATATGTGCCTTACATGATTTATATGAAAGGTTTGACTTACTATAATCAGATTCCTGAAATCGATCGCGCTCAAGATAATAGTCAACAAGCTTCATTTATTTTTCGTGAATTAATTGCCCGATTTCCTGCCAGCGATTATGCTGCTGATGCTAGAGAAAAGATTAATTTCGTTGATGAACATTTAGCTGGCGCCAAAATGTCGGTTGGACGTTACCAAATTAAAAGCCGCAATTACGTTGGAGCAATTGTCAGTTTTCGCGAAATAATTTCGCGCTATCGCCAAACTAATCAAGTAGCAGAAGCTTATTTTCGCTTGGCTGAAATCTATTATAAAATTGGTTTAAAAGCTGAGGGTAAAAAGGCTTATCACAACTTGAAATTAAGCTATCCGCAAAGCGAGTGGGCTAAATTAGCTGATAAAAATGGATATTAAACTTGGGCAAAAACACATTTGGCTGCCTTACGCCCAAATGCAAAATCATTTGCCGCAGCTTGAAATTAAAAGCGCCAAAGCTTCAGAAATTTTCCTAAAAGATGGTCGCGTTTTAATTGATGGCATTGCCTCTTGGTGGAGCATGGCGCATGGTTATAATCACCCTCACCTAATTAAAGAAATTTGCCGCCAAGCAAAAATTTTGCCGCATATTATGATGGCAGGTTTTGCTAATGATGAAACTTACAAATTAGCTCATCGTCTTTGTCAATTTAGCAAAATGGATCGGGTATTTTTTTCTGATTCCGGTTCGGTGGCAATTGAAGTGGCGATGAAAATTTGTTGGCAGTTTCATATTAATCGCGGCGAAAATACGAAAATAAAATTCATTTCTTTTAAAAATTCCTATCACGGCGACACAACGGGCGCAATGTCTTTGGCTGATTTAAATTCGGGAATGCATCAGAAATTTGCAAAAATTCTACTTAAAAATTTCTCGCTAGATTTGCCGCAAAATGAAAATGACTTAGATAAATTTGAACAATTTGTTAAAGAAAATAAAAATATTTTAGCCGGAATTTTTATCGAACCTTTAATTCAATGCGCTGGCGGCATGGTTTTTCATGATGCTAAAATTTTGCGCCAAATTTTTAATATCGCCAAAAAACATCAAATTTTATTTATCGCTGATGAGTGCGCGGTTGGTTTTTATCGCACGGGGAAAAAATTTGCGCTCGATCACGCTAATATCAAACCTGACATTTTGGTTTTAGGAAAAGCTCTGACTGGCGGCGCTGTAACGCTTGCGGCAACTTTGGTCAATGAAGAAATTTTCAGCGCTTTTTTAAGCGATTCACTAAATTCGGCTTTAATGCATGGCCCGACTTTTATGGGAAATCCTTTGGCGGCGGCTGCGGCAAATGCATCGCTAGATTTATTTGAAAAAACTGATTACGAAAAAAAAGTTTTAAGTGACGAAAAGTTTTTGCAAAAAGAACTTAAAAAATGCCGTAATTTAAAAAGTGTTAAAGATATTCGAGTTCTTGGTGCCGTAGGGGTTGTGGAAATTGATGGTGATTTTAATAAAATGATTAAGTTAAGAAAAAACTTTGTTGAAAAAGGAATTTTCCTACGACCTTTTGCTAATTGTATTTACACAATGCCAGCGCTTAACATTAAGAAAAAGCAATTGCAAAAAATTACAGATGGAATTTTGGAAGTGCTTTCTGCTTAAAATCCTACAAATCGGTGGTGTTTCTTTCCTTAAAACATAAATGAGGTCACCCTAAACTTCTTTGCGAATCAAGCTATAGTTAACTGTAAAGGCTCTAAAATTTCTTGACAAAAAATTAGATTAAAAACAGCTTTACCAACTTTCAAAAATTCATATTCATTCAATGAAAAAATCCTCAATCAAATTGCGCAGCGCTTTTTCTTTATTAGAAATCTCCATAATTTTTGTAATTGTTGGCATAATTCTTGCCACTATAATTCGCTCTTCTTCAATCTACGCCGATTACAAATTAAACACTGCTAGAAGCTTAACCGCATCTTCTGATGTTTCATCAATACAAGGTTTAATTTTATGGCTTGATGCCACGGCTGAAAAAAGTTTTGATTCTGCGGAAAGAGAAGATAGAGCTGCGATTGGCACTTGGTACGATATCAATCCAACTATGAATCCCAATAATAACGCCATACAAACCAACACGGAATTAAAACCACTTTATGTAATGGATGCGATAAATAATTTACCAGCGCTGAAATTTGATGGCAGTAACGATTTTTTGAGACTCTCAAGCTCTGAAATGGTGCTTAGTAACGGAGCTCCCGAAACTGCGAATAATTTTACAATTTTTGTAGTTGCCAAGCCTGACTCTGTCGATGTTCTTGAAACCGAAAGCACCTCGGGAACTATTGGAACTAATAATAAAGAATACCTTCTATTTCCACAACATGGTGCCCTTTATCCCAACATATCTGCTGCTGGTGCTGGAATTGCGATGGGAACAAATGGAATTTCAGTTTACGAACATTCTTCAGACTACTTGCCAGCAGTATTAGTTTATGCAACTACTGCAACCAAACCCACAATCATTGAAGTTGATTATACTGAAAAAACTCCTTCTCTTTATGTCAATGGCAGCTTGGTTCGTACAACTACAAAAGGCCCAATTAGTTATGTTTTTCCAAGCTTTAATATTGGTGGTGGTCCCTATGGTTATTATTCTGGATATATTGCTGAAATCATTATTTATAATCGAGTTTTGTTAAATGATGAGAGAGAATCTGTGTCTAAATATTTAAGCAAAAAATGGGGAATTAGGCTGATCTAGGATTGTTAAAATATAGCATAAATAGAGTGGTGTAATAAAAAATAGGCATAATGGCGCTGTCGCAAATCAACTTTTTCGTCGAACTTTTCCCAAAAACTTCTCTAATTCAGCAATGTCGAAGCATGATTATAGAGTTTGAAAATTTTTGAGAAGATTATTCTCAAAGTTGGTTATTCCTTATAAAACTCTTCAACCACTTCCTTATATTTTTCTTCCAGGACATTTCTTTTTAATTTCATCGAAGGCGTGATGTCGCCGGACTCGATAGAGATTTGATCTAAAGAGATGAAGAATTTTTGAATTTGTTGCCAGTGATCAAGATTTTTATTCATTTCATCGATATTTTTCTGCACAAAATTATGCAAATTTTTTGACTTTAAAAAAACTTCATCATTGCCATCAAAACCAAATCTGGTTTTAGTTTTTTGTAAAAGATCAAAATCTGGAAATAACAAAACCGAAACAAATCTTCTTCCTTCTGCAATCACAACTGCGCCAGCTAAAAATCCAAGAAGATGCATTAACTGATGTTCTAGCGGCACTGGATTTACATATTTTCCGTTAGCAGTTTTAAAAATTTCTTTTTTACGACCAATAATTTTTATATAACCTGCCGCATCAATTTTTGCCAAATCGCCAGTATGAAGCCAACCTTTAACAATAACTTCTGCGGTTTTATCAGGCTTTCCATGATAGCCGCGCATAATGTTGGGGCCGCGTGCTAGCAATTCGCCATCACGAGCAATTTTTAATTCAACCGAAGGAAAAGCTTTGCCGACAGTTCCAAATTTATGATTTCTTTGGCAATTTGCGGTTAAAACCGGCGAACTTTCAGTCATGCCGTAACCGCAATATATTTTAATTCCAACATTTTGATAAAAACGCTCTATATCTTCTGATAGAGAAGCTCCACCGCAAATTATCATGCGTATATTTCCGCCCAAAGCAGCGCGGAATTTTTTGTAAATTAATGTGTCAAAAATAGCGTCAAAAATGTTAGGCAAAGTTTTTACATTTTTGCTTAAAGCGCGTTTCAAAGCAATTTTGCCGATGATTTTTTTGAAGAAATTTCCCGAATTAATTCCATCTTCAATTCCGATAAAAACTTTTTCTAAAACGCGCGGAACCACTGTAATCAAGTTTGGCTGGATTTCTTTTAAAAGTTTTGCAACATTTTTTACATCATCAGCAAAGTGAATTGAAATACCACGGGTTATATAAAACATCATCACCATGCGCTCAAAAATATGAGCTAAAGGCAAAAAAGACAAAGCGATATCTGCTTTGGGAAGTGGAAAAAATGTTGCGGTATCTTTAATTTGTGAAACCAGATTTTGATGAGTCAACTCAATGCCTTTCGGTCTTCCCGTGCTTCCTGAAGTGTAAATTATTGTTGCCAAATCTTGCGGATCAGTTTTTTTAACTAAAGTTTCAAAATCATATTTTTCATCTTGCGCAGCCTGTTTTCCCGATTCCATCACATCTTCAAAACTAATCGTATCTTTGGTTTTAAAACCATAAGTGATAATTTTTACATCAATATTTTCTTTTTTTGCCGTTTCACAAAATTCACGATTATCGGTAAAAACATATTTCACATCAGAGTCAGAAATTTCATAAAGCAGATTTTCTTTTGAGATATTAAAAAAAATCGGAACTGTTATTGCGCCAGCTAAAATAGAGCCTAAATCGACAATTAACCAAATTGGATTTTGATAAGAAAAATTGGCAATTCTTTGATTTTTGTGAATTCCTAATTCACGCAAACCGCAAGCAAAATGAAAACAATCTTCTTTAAATTTTTGATTAGAAAAACTGCAAACTTGACCATCTTCCTTAAAATTAAAAGCTTTTGGATTATTATGTTTGGCGGCTTGAAATAAAATTAATTCGGCAAGAGTTGAAAAATTTTTCATTTAAAAAAATTGTGAAATTAAGCGCCACAACATCGCGAGTTTCCGATTTAGAACCTCATGATTATTAAGGTAAAGACGCACATAATGATCAATATTCGCTTGCTTGGCGAAATAAAGACAGACTACTACCAAAAACATTAGCGAGAAATAATTGGAAAGCGCATCAAAAAATCCGGGACGCACAATTTCATCGGTGATTTTGATTTGCTCAACTTTTTTCATTCTGCTTTTGGTTCGCGGATGAGTTGAAAAAAGCGTGAAATAGCCAGTTTCACCAAGCATTGACAAGGCAATAACCATGTTGCGCCCGCCAAATGCTTTTGCTGATTGACGATCGCAGCGATATTCAATTGAGCGTGAAATGAAACGACGCAAAAATTCGTATAAATTATAAACTACAAGACGGTTAAAAGCAGTGATTACTAAATTTAAAATCCAGTAAGCTTTACGCATGGTGTAAACCGAAGTTTCGCTTCCAATCGGCATGATTCTAGCGCCGCGGATGATTAAGCTGAAAATAAAATGTAAAATTGTTGAAACGAAATTAGTAACTTTTTGATTAGTTAAAATTAGAAAAGTTGGCAGAAAATCTTTGTTTACCAAATGCGACATTTCATGGCCAATTACACTACGAAGTGCATATAAAAACTGTTTCGGATCTGGACATTCGGTTAAATAATGATTGATTAAACCTTTAGTTAAAACAATGGCTTTGCTGCCTAAACTACTGATTGCGTAAGCGTTAATTTCATCAGTATTTTTAATATAAAGCTTCACGCTTTTTTCGCCAAATTTGCTTTTTACCTGATTAAAAAGTTCAGTTAAAAAATCATAATCTTTTATTTTTTCGTAACGCTTGCACCCTTTAAGCGAGCTTTTAACCGAAAATCCAAAAAGAAAATCCAACACCAAATAAAGCAACATTAAAAAACTAACCAGAAAGCAAATAAACAGAAAAACAAATTTTACTCTTTGAAAAAGATCGCTTTCAATGACAATTGTGTTATTATTAAATTGCACAAAAGGCACGATTACAGCCAATATTGGCGAGGCTAAAATCACTATGTTGAAAATAGTTACAACGTAAACAAGAATAAGACTTATCGGTTTGGCAAACATTTTTAGAAACTTTTAAAAAGGAAATATTGATTTGAATTTTGACAAAAGGGAATTACTAAAAACAGCTAAAAGTTTCAATTTATTTAATTATTTAAAATAAACATGCGCACCATTCAGATAAAAAATCTTAAAATTGCTAATAATCTTCCTTTCACTTTAATCGCGGGTCCATGCCAGACTGAATCGATGGATCACAGTTTGATGATAGCAAGCAATATTAAAAAAATCTGCGATTCATTAAAAATTAACTTTATTTATAAATCTTCTTTCGACAAAGCCAATAGATCAAGCATTGGCGGCGAACGCGGCGCGGGATTAGAAAAAACTTTACCAATTTTTGCCGAAGTAAAAAAACAATTTGGCTGCCCAATTATTACCGACATTCATAACGAAGAACATTGCCGAATTTTGGCGAATGTTGATGAAGTTGATATTTTGCAAATTCCAGCATTTCTGTGCCGCCAGACTGATTTGCTTGAAGCCGCAGCAAAAACTGGCAAAGTAATTAACATTAAAAAAGGTCAATTTTTAGCGCCTTGGGATGCTGCAAATATTGTCAAAAAAATGGATCACTTCGGAAATCAAAATGTAATGTTAACCGAACGCGGCGTCAGTTTTGGCTATAATACTTTAGTTTCCGACATGCGCAGCTTGCCAATCATGGCAAAAACTGGTTGCCCAGTTGTATTTGATGCAACTCATTCAGTTCAACAACCTGGTGGGCTTGGTGGCGCAAGCGGCGGTCAACGTGAATTCGTTGAAACTTTAGCCTGCGCCGCTGTGGCAGTTGGAGTTGCTGCCGTGTTTATGGAAGTTCACCAAGACCCAGACAATGCTCCATCTGATGGACCTTGCATGGTGAGATTGGATAATTTGGAAAAACTTTTAACTAAAATGAAAAAGTTCGACGAAATTGCGAAAGCTTAACAACTATCAAAAATCATGACTAAAAAACTGCATCACATTTTAGTGATCGATGACGATACACGTCTTCGCACTTTGCTCGGCCGCTTTCTCGAAGAAAATGGTTTTCACATTTCTCTCGCCAAAGACACCGGTGAAGCTAAAAAAATGATGCAGGAATTAATGTTCGACCTGATGATTGTTGACGTGATGTTGCCCAATGAAAATGGCGTTGATTTCACAGCTAACTTGCGAAAATTTTCAAAAATTCCGGTAATAATGCTAACCGCACGCGGCGAATTTGATGATCGCATTAAAGGCTTGGAAGCTGGCGCTGACGACTATTTACAAAAACCTTTCGAGCCAAAAGAATTACTTCTTCGCATTAATAATATCTTGAAACGCATGAGCGTAAATCAAGACCCAGAAAGCATCTGCCGCTTTGGCGAATTCACCTTCAACCTCATTGAATCACGCTTAAAAAAAGGCGAAGAATTTATTCACGTAACTGATTCGGAAGCGAAAATTTTAAATATTTTATGCAAAGAAAAAGGCAATTCCGTAAGCCGCGAAAAGCTTTCCACACTTTGCGGCGGAATTGACGACAGAAGCATCGACGTGCAAATCACCCGCCTTAGAAAAAAAATCGAACAAAACCCAAAACAGCCGCATTACCTACAAACTGTAAGAAATCACGGTTATGTGATTTATGGCTAAACTAAATCCAAACAAGTAAATCGGTTGCGGATGAACTTCGCATATGCCACGCATTCTTGATATTGTTGATTAGAAAGCCCTAAAGATTTTGCGGAAGTTTTGATTTTGAAGTGAGTAAAAATTTCTTTTAGGCGCGATTCGTCGAAGTGAATTTTTTGTAATTCGGTTTTGATTTTTGACCAATTTGGATTTTTGATTTGTTGAATTGCGAGTAATTTTTGCTCATATTCTTTTTCACATTCTGCTGCGATTTTTTTGCCGAAAAATTTTTGTAATTTTGGATGAATAGATCCTGAAACGAGTTCAGGATGACAAAACTGATGATTATCGAGCAAATGTTTTTGCATCTTCGCTGCAGTTAAAGTTGTCACCGCAATCATCGCGCCATGTAATTTTTTTTGTGCTAATTTTGGATATTTCATTTCAATTGCATGAGCAATTAAATGTTCCGATTGGCTGGCTGGATAAGAGCCGCCACTAATTGTCATTCCTTGTCCGGAAAGCAATAAAATTTCAATTAAAATTTTTAAAAAATCCTCATCGCGGGCAGAAAATTTTTGGAAATTTTTTACTAAAAATTCCATTTTTTTATGCAAAATTTCAAAAGGTTTTTTATCAAATTTTGTGCCTAAAATTTTATGCGACAAATACCAATCAAACCAACAAGAATAAAAACATAAACTATCGCCAATTCCGGCCTTTGTTAATTCTAGCGGCGCCAATTTTAAAATTTTTAAATCACAAAAAACTGCAATTGGTAAAGTTGCGTTCAAAGTTTTTTTATGTCCCGAAATTGTGATTGAAGCGTTTTTTGATAAATAGCCATTCATTGAAGCGGCGGAGGCAAAAATGGCGTAAGGAATTTTGGTTTTAGCGGAAGTGAATTTACACAAATCATTGATGGTTCCACTTCCAAGAGCCAAAATTAGGTCACAGTTTTTAGCAGCAATTGCAATTTTTTTTAGATTTTTTTCATCGGGTTTTGGACTTTTTAAAATCAGAGTTTTTTTTAAAAAACTTATATCAAAAAATCTCGCACAGTTTTTCCAGATTTTTTCATCGGTTACAAAAAGGATTTTTTTATTCTTAAAACCCAGATCAAAAATTAGGTCCGAGGCTTTAGATGCAAGGTTATAGGAAATGTGAGTAACGACGTTATTTTTAATCATGAAAAAACTTGTGAGATAAAATTGGGTTTTTAAGGTGCAAGCCTTCTTACTCGTAGCCTTTTGGTAAATCAATCCATTTGGCAAATTTATTTTCAAAAAAATGGAAAATTTTCAATTATTTCTCCTGATTTTACAGGTAGTTATCGCTGTTGTTTTGATTGTTTTGGTTTTATTGCAAAAATCAGACGGCGACTCTTTAAGCGGCATTGGCGGCGGTTCGGGCGGCTTAAACTCTGTAATGTCGAGCAAAGCTTCAGCTTCAGTTTTAAGCAAAACTACCATGATTTTAATTGGCATTTTTATGCTAAATTGCTTGGTTTTGGCTTCTCTTTCTAATTCTTCAAATAAAGCGATTGAAAAAGATTTAGATAAAATCATTCAACAGCAAGAAAATTCTACCCAAACAAAAACTCCAGCTGAACCAGCAGCGCCAACAGTTCCGCCAGTTAAATAATTAAATTAATTAAAATGAAATCTACAGCTTTAAACCAAACTCATCGCGCTCAAGGCGCTAAAATGGTTGAGTTTGCTGGTTACGATATGCCCGTTCAATATCCAGACGGAATGTTGAAAGAACATGAATGGACGCGCTCTGGAAATGTCGGCATTTTCGACGTTTCGCACATGGGACAATTCATCGCCGAAGGTGCAGAAGTTGTAAAATTTTTATCTCACATCACGCCAACTGATTTTTCTCTAAGCGCGCCAGCTCTTGCTAAATACACGGTTTTAACCAACGAAACCGGCGGCATTGTTGACGATTTAATCATCACCAAACTTACAGATACTAAATTTTTTATTGTTCTAAACGCTGGCTGCAAAGAAAAAGATGAAGCTTGGATTCGCAAAAATTTACCAGCTGGAATTTCTTTTACCGAATTAAAAGATCGCTCATTAATTGCCATTCAAGGTGGAAAAGCTGAAAGCGTTTTAAACAGCTTTTTGGCTGAAGGCGATTTGGCTAATTTACCTTATATGAATGTTGCAACTTATAAATTCAAAAATGGTGAAGAAGTTTTTATCGGTCGCACTGGTTACACTGGTGAAGATGGTTTTGAAGTTTCAATAAAAAATTCTGCCGCTCCGCAATTTTGGCTAGATTTATCTGCAATGTCAGAAGTAAAACCAATCGGCCTCGGCGCTCGCGATTCACTTCGTTTAGAAATGGGTTACCCGCTTTATGGTCACGATTTAGATGACACAACTTCGCCAATTGAAGCTGCAATTGGCTGGGTTGTAAGCAAAAGCAACACTAATTTCATCGGCGCTGATAGAGTTTTAAAAGAAAAAGCTGAAGGCGCAAAACGCAAAAGAATTGGCGTTAAATTGCTTGATCGCGGCATTGCGCGTGAAGGCTGCGAAATTAGAAAAGATGGCAAAAAAATCGGCGTGCTTTCGAGCGGCGGATTTTCCCCAAATCTAAAAGTTTCAATTGGACAAGGTTATTTCGACCCTTCAGTTGCAAAAATTGGCGACCAAGTTTCTGCGGTTGTGAGAGATCGCGAAATTCCGGCAGTTTTAACTTCTCCGGTTTTCGTGGAAGCAAAAACTAAATCGGTAAAAAAATAATTATTTAACTTACTAAAAAAATTAATCGGAGAAATCATGAAATATACTAAAGATCACGAATGGATTAAAATTGAAGGCAATGTTGCAACAATCGGAATCACCCAATATGCCGCAGACGCTTTAGGCGAGCTAGTTTATGTTGAACTTCCAAAAGTTGGCAATAGTTACGCTAAACACGATGCTTTTGCAGTTGTTGAATCTTCAAAATCTGCCAGCGACGTTTATATTCCAGTTGCTGGTGAAGTTGTTGAAGCCAATGAATCTCTGGGTTCTCAACCAGAATTAGTTAATAATTCATCTTACCAAGATGGCTGGATCGCCAAAGTTAAAATGAGCAATCCATCAGATTTAGATGATGCGATGGACGAAGCTGGTTACAAAGAATTTTTGAAAGACAAATAGTTTTAAAAAATAATTTTAAAAAAACGCGGCATGTTTTTAAAAACTGCCGCGTTTTTTTATATGTAACTTCCAAAATTACTTTAGAAAATTAAAAAAGACCCCGTTCTCTTTTTCTAAAACTGGATACAAAATCGATTTGATTCTAAATCTTCTAACAAAGACAGGGTCAAGTTGTAAGATAGTTTCCAAAATTAGGATTAATTTAATTAAATCTAATAACTACAATACCAGAACCTCCATTGCCACCAGTTCTAGGATCGATATTTCCACCTCCACCTCCTCCACTTCCCGTTCCATTAGCGCCGCTAGTTTTAACTTGATTTGATGAACCACCATTTCCTCCTATTGATGAGCCACCAATACCACCCGAATTATTTCCTACATTTACAGTACCACCGCCACCGCCAGCAGCATAATAACTTGATGCTCCGGTAATGTTATATGATAAACCTGCTCCTCCATTTCCCGCCATGCTAGTAGTTCCAGTGTAACCATTACTTCCAGCGCCGCCGCCGCCGCCGCCAACATAATAACCATTTACTAGATCTCCTCCTTTATTTCCTTGCCCAACTAGACCAACGGCACCATTATAACCACAGCCACCAGAACCTCCGCCAGAACCACCAGAAGAAGGACTTGGACCACAGCCACCACCACCACCAC
>CAMAXU010000034.1 GCA_945862455.1 Rickettsia typhi
AAGAAAAAATTGAGAGAGAGATGAAGAAATTGGGATTAATTTAATGTTCAGCAAGACTGTCATCCTTGGATCAAAAATCCAAGGATGATGTAGGCATATTTATTTCTTATTTCCGATCAACTTCTCTAAATCATGCAGCGCGCCGCTTAGGTTATCGAAGTCGCTTTCTTCCAAAAATGCTACCAGCGACTTATTAACTTTCTTGAAAAGACCAACTTCTTTATTCAAATTCAGAATTCCGTAAGCATTTAATTTCACGCCGTCTGGAAAAATAAGTTTCATCTCGCCTAAATTTTCACGATTATATTCTTTAAGTTTATGCACTAAATCCGACGCCTTTTCTTCAACCCAAGAAGCGGTGAAAAAATTATTTCTTATTTTTTGGTATTTTTTGATCATGACAATCGCATTAGCACTTTCATTTTTTTCGGCAATTTTTAGTGCAGCATCAATTTTATCCGCACCCCAAGCAAGTAAAATTCCCACCATTTCATCATAATTAGATTTTGCTGCAAACTCAAGAGCAGTAAGGCCAAAAGTGGTTTCTTTATCCTTGTCAATTCCAGCTTTTAAAAGCACCAAAGCTACATCTTTAAAATTCTTAACTGCTGCATAATGAAGCGCCGTCATTTTGTAATTATCTTCCGTAGTTTGACCATTTTTTTCTGCTCCAAGTGAAAGCATATATTCAACAATAGCGATATTGCCAAATTCAGAACCAATCATTAAAGGCGTAAGGTTAAATGATGTTTTAACTTCCTTATCAACTCCCGCTTCTATTAAAGTTTTAAGCACCTCAAGATGCCCAAATTGTGCTGCATAATGAGCTGGAACCCATCTGCGATATGACTCAGAAGCTGCGGGATTCTTATCGGCGCCCGCCGCAAGTAAAGCACGAACCAAAGCAATATTGCCGTTTTGCGCCGCGTAATGAAGAGGCGTATAAGCATTGTCATTTCTGATGTCACGATAGTTTGGATCGATTTCAGGGGCGATTTTTAGAATTTTTTCGAGCTGAATTGAATCACCAAATTTAGCCGCCAAATGCAAAACTGAACTGTGAGTTTGTCCAAATTTAAAATCGAGTAAACTCTGTTTAATTTCTAAATCCGATTCTTCAATTTCACTTACAAAAGCGGTTATCGCATCTTTAATTTCAATAGTTTCCGTTGCTGTAATTCGCATCAACATTCTGTCGGAATTTTTATCTAAAATTTCTTTAATTTGTTCGGGTTGCATTTTTGATTATATTAAATTTTAAAAATTATCTACCGCGAGAATGTTGTCTTCCAGCCTCGCGCTCTTTGGCTTCGATCATACTTGCCCAAAAACCTTTATCACCGCGTTTATTTAAAATTTGCGCTGACTGGATTAAGTAAGTTAATTTTTGACCAAGAATCATTGAAGTCCAAAAACCAACCGGTTTCACGATATCAATAATATTTACTTCGCTCAATTCTTGCCTCGCCTGCTCTTGCTCGAATGATGGAATTATTTCGTAACTTCCATTTTGAGGTCCGCGCTCTTTAATTTCGGCTTTCACCTGTGAATGAGCGCGCGGAATTTCTGCCTTAACTTTCATTAATTCTTCATCTTCTTTGATGAAGTCTTTTTTTATTAAAGGTAGTTTGCTTTTACCAAATTCTTTAAGCGCAAGATAGCGTTTATAGGCTTGATTTAACAGAAAGAATAAAATTATCCGTGTCAGTAAAATAAAACAGAAAACCGTGATAAAAATCACAATCAAAATAGGCAAAGAATTTTTTATAGTTAGAAAAGAGTCGATATTAATCATCTCAAATCCTTACATGTTTCTTTCATTTTGGAATAGGCCTGAATAAAACCAATTAAAGAATAAGTGTCAGTTGCAATCTTGCCATCACGAGCCACGCCGCTTACAACTAGATCATCATGTTTTTGCATTTCTTTAATGACATCAATATCGTCATTTTTGTCATTGGCCCAAGCCAAGGTGTTGTGAGGGAAAAGATAGAATTTTTTCGAACCGAAAGAAATTTCCACGTCTGATTTCTTATTATAGATAAAACCAGATGAAACGCTGATTTCATCAGCATCATTTTCAATATTAGTGACTAAAAAAAACGGCTCGCCTCTTTTGTCAGAATTACCGTCACGCTTTATCGGCAATGAAGCCACATAACAAACAGTTTTATCTCCTCTTTCGGTTTTAAAAACATTCCAGTCCTGAAATTTGGCTTGAAGTTCTTGAGCCTGAAGATCAATTCCAAAAAATAAAAACAAAATAACAAAACTTAACGCCACCCTGAGCCTGTCGAAGATTGATTTTACGGACGGACTTGAATCACCCTTCGACAGGCTCAGGGTGACATTGGCTGGATTTAGAAATATTTTAAATAATTTTATAAATTTCATAACTTGACTTTTTTTTGGGTCAGAAATATTTTGCCCGCTTCATTTTTAGAGCCTTGATAATCAAGCTTTCATACAAGTTTTAAAAATCAGCTTAAAGCACCATAAAATCACAAACCTTTTTAAAAAATCCAACAAATTTTCAAATGTCTGGTCAAACTCAAGTAATTCACGAAAACGTTGCGCCTAACTCTGCGATTGAGATAATTGAAGTTACAACGCATGAAACCGCTAAACATAATCCTTTGGCGCAATTTGAAGTTCATAAAATCTTCGATTTACATATCGGAAAATTTGATATCAGCTTCACCAATTCTGCTCTTTACATGGTGATTGCAACTTTCTTGGCAATTGCATTTATGCTTTTTGCAACCAGAAAAAAATCTTTAATTCCTTCAAAAATTCAGGTTATCGCTGAATCAATTTACAATTTCGTTTTTGACATCATCAAAGGCACAATTGGCGACGAAGGTACTAAATTTTTTCCACTAGTTTTCAGTTTGTTCTTCTTCATTTTGATGTGTAATATTTTAGGCATGACTCCTTACAGCTTCACTGCAACCAGTCAAATTGCGGTGACACTTTCTCTTGCGATGTTGGCATTTTTAACCATCACAATTTTCGCAATTGCTCGTAACGGATTTTTCGGATTTTTACACATGTTTTTACCAAGCGGCGTGCCGCTTTGGATGGCTCCTGTAATTTTCGCAATCGAGTTTTTCTCATTCTTAATTCGCCCAGTCACACTTTCAGTTCGTCTCTTTGCCAACATGGTTGCAGGTCACGTATTACTTAAAGTTGTCGCCGGTTTTATCATTTCACTTGGCATAATTTTTGGAACTCTGCCTTTTTTATTCAGCATTATTATGACTGGCTTCGAATTATTCGTTGCCGTTTTACAAGCATATATTTTTGCAATCCTTGTTTGCGCTTACTTAGGTGAAGCAACCAGAGAACATTAATACCGAAATTTGGCTATCCCTGCGCGCCAAATAATTCCCGATCAATGGGTTTTTGCAGGATCTTAATAAATAGGTAAAACATGGAAGAAGTAGTAGTTAATTATACCGCCTTTAAATATATCGGCGTTGGTTTGTGCTCAATTGGTATGGCTGGTGCAGCTATTGCAATTGGAAATATCTTTGGATCTTTCTTCAACTCAATCGCAAGAAATCCATCTGCCGCTCCTAAATTGGAAAAATATATCTACATCGCTGCTGGTCTTGCTGAAGCTATGGGTATCTTCGCTGTACTTTTGGCGTTCCTTGTTATGTTCTCATAAATTCACTTACGAATTAAATTGAATTGCTTTGGAGAAAGAAATTTTTCCAAAGCAATTTATTAAAAGATTTTAAAAAAATGCCTCAGTTAGATATTTCAACTTACATCCCGCAAATTTTCTGGTTTTTAATTTGCTTCGCAGTGCTTTACACCTTTGTTGCCTGCATAATTTTGCCAAGAATTACCAATATTTTGAAAGAAAGAAAACGCGTGATTGATGCCGATCTTTCTTCAGCTCATGAGCTTGATAACAAAATTGATGACCTTCAAATCAGAACTGAAAAATTAAGAAAAGAAGCAAATCATCAATATCAAACTAAACTTGATGAAACTGCTAAAAATGCAGCTAAAGAAAGAGAAAAATTAATTGAAGAACTCAAAGAAAAAATTGACCAAACTGCTAAAAAATCACGCCAAGAATTGCACGCTTTTATTGAAAAAACCAATGCTCAAAGCGAAACCGCAGTAAAAAATCTGGTTCAAAAAATTAAAGAGAAGATCTTATTTCGCGCAAATTAAATTACTAAAAAGGAAAAAAATGTTAAACGAAAAATTCTGGTTAGCGGTTGCATTCACTGCTTTCGTTCTGCTTATCATTAAATATGTAAACCCAAAAATTTCTAAAGCTTTGGGCGATAAATCTAAATCGATTGCGGAAGAAATTTTAGCGGCAAAAGAAATGAAAGAAAAAGCGATTCAACTTTTAGCTAAAGCTGAGAAATATCAAAAAGAATCGGAAAATTATTCCCAAAAATTGATGAAAGACGCACAAGATGAAGCACAAAAATATGCAGAAGAATCGAAGCAAATGGTTGAATCAGAAATTGCTAAAAAAACCGCCGCTGCGATCAATCGCATTCAAATTGAAGAAGCTTCAGCGATTCGCGAAATTAAATCTAAAATCGTTGCCTTGGCAATTGCTAATTTATCTGAAAATATCAGCAAAGAATTAACCTCAGCTAATCACGAGCGATTATTTGCTCAAGCGATGCAGGATTTGGAAAAAACTGTTTAAAATTTCATGAAACTTACTCTCTCTTGGCTTAAAGAATATCTCAACACTTCCGCTTCCCTCGAAGAAATTTGCAGCAAACTAACCAGCATTGGATTGGAAGTTGAATCAGTTGAAGATAAAGCCAAAATTCTCGCACCTTTTACAGTTGCCAAAATTATCACTGCCAGTCCACACGAAAATTCTACTAAATTAAAAATCTGCCAAGTTCAAACCTCTGATTCTCCAATTCCACTACAAATTATTTGCGGTGCCGCAAATGCCAGAACTGGTTTAAAAGTTGCTTACGCGCCAATTGGCTCAATAATTCCCGCCAACCAAATGGTAATTAAAAAAGCCAAAATCGCTGGCGTTGAAAGCAACGGAATGTTGTGTTCAGCGCGCGAATTAAGTTTAGGAAATGAAGATTCTGGAATTGTTGAAATTGATGAAAAATGGGAAATCGGCAGCAAAATTACTGAAGTTTACGCCTTAAATGACGCAGTAATTGAAATTAACGTCACACCAAATCGCGGAGATTGTTTAGGAATTTATGGAATCGCGCGCGACTTAGCTGCGACTGGAATTGGCACTTTAAAAAATTTGGAAATCAAAAAAATTTCATCCCAATTTTCTTTTCCAATTGAAGTGAAAAATGAAGCTGAATCAGCTTGCAATTTTGCTGCTTTTCGCTCGATAAAAAATCTAAAAAACTGTGAATCACCAAAATGGTTAAAAGAAAAATTAACCGCACTTGGTTCAAATTCAATTTCGGCAATCGTTGATATTACTAATTATGTGATGCTTTCACTAAATCGCCCGATGCATGCTTATGATGCCAGAAAAATTGATGGCGCGCTTGAAATTCGTTTTGCTAAAAATGATAAAAAATTCACTTCACTAAAAAAAGAAGAATATGTTTTGGATGAAAAAATCCTCGTAATTTCTGATTCTAAAAAAGTGGTTGGAATTGCTGGCGTTATTGGATCACTAGATTCTTCCTGTGATTTAGAAACTTCGGAAATATTGCTTGAAGCGGCGTTTTTTATGCCTTCCGTTATCGCTTATTCTGGACGTAAATTAAATATTTTATCCGATGCAAGATTTCGTTTTGAAAGAGGTGTTGATGAAAATACTTGCGAAAGCGGAATTGATTTAGCAACGCAATTAATTTTAGAAATTTGCGGCGGCGAAGCTAGCGAAACAAAAATTGTCGGCAAAAAAACTGAAGTCAAAAAAGTTGAATTTGATTTAGCTAAAATCAAAAAATTAATCAGAGTTGAAGTGCCGTCAGAAAAGGCTGTACAAATTTTGACTGATTTAGGATTTGGTTTAGAAAAAATTTCTGCAGAAAAATTTTTAATCACAGTTCCATCACATCGCCACGATATTAATGGTTCAGAAGATTTAGTTGAAGAAGTTGTGAGAATTTTTGGTTACGATCAAATTAAAAAACAGATCCTGAACCAATTTCAGGATGGCGAAGTGGGCGATAAAATTGCAGAAAAAAAGGAAATTAATATTCTTCATAAAGTTAGATCTTATCTGGCTTCGCAAGGTATGATTGAAACTATAAATTGGTCATTTGTTGATGCAAATTTAGTTGAAATTTTTGCCGAGAAAAATGAAAAATTAATTTTAAAAAATCCAATCAGCATCGAGTTAAATCACATGCGCCCGAATTTGATGATTGGTTTGCTTGAATCTTACAAAAGAAATTCTTTAAGAAACTTTTCTGATCTTTCACTTTTTGAAATCGGAAATGTTTTTTTAGATGATCAAAAATTAATGATTTCTGGCATTCGCGCCGGAAAAAATAAAGAACAAAATCATTATCACGATAGTCGTGATTTCGATGTTTTTGATGTGAAAAAAGATTTTCTTGATGTGTTGGAAATTTTTGGTCTGCGTGCTGAAAGCCTGCAAATGACTAGCGAAAATGCCCCTAAATATTATCACCCTCACCGCTTTGCCGCTTTAAAATTAGGTAAAAATTTAATTGGTTATTTTGGTGAAATTCATCCGGCGATTGCTAAAAAATTTGATTTAAAAAACCGCGTTAATGCTTTTGAAATTTTTGTCGATACCTTGCCGACACAGCAAAAAACAAGCGCGCGCAAAGCATTCGTAATTAATGATTTACAAGCTGTAGAACGTGATTTTGCATTTTTAGTAAATAAAAATCAGGCGATTGGAGATTTAGCAAAAACTATTGCCAATTGCGATAAACAACTAATTAAAGAGGTTAATATTTTCGATATTTTTAGCGGGAAAAATATTGCCGAAGATAAAAAATCGGTGGCTTTGCGAGTCAGAATTCAGCCAATTGAAAAAACTTTAACTTCGGAAGAAATTGATATGATTAGCAAAAAAATTATTGAAGCAGTTGGAAAATTTTATGGCGCAACACTTAGATAGAGAAAATAGCCTATACCAAAATTAACTATCTCTTGATAGCCATAACTTTGTCTTTTTGGTAAAAATTTGCTCAGAAAATGACGCTGTATCACTTGATACAGCTTACATTTCCAGTCGCAATTTTTCCTCAAACATACTTCGTTAGCGCTATCAAGAGATAGTTAATTTGGTATAAACGGCTATTTTCGGCATTCGCGAGTAATGAATTGCCAACCTATTTTCTAACTTTTTTTGGCAAAGCAAAAAAAGTATTTTCAGTAATGCCATCCATATCTGACACCACAACTTCGCTTTTGGAAATTTCCTTTATTTTATTTACAACATCTTGAACCAAAACTTCTGGTGCCGAAGCACCCGCTGTTAGACCGATAGTTTTTATATTCTCAAACCATCTAGGATCAACGTTAGAACCGCCATTAATCAAATAAGATGGTAATCCACATTCTTCACCCAAATCTCTTAAACGATTTGAATTTGAGCTATTTTTTGCACCGATAACCAATAAAATATCCACCATTTTTGAGAGAGATCTTACTGCGTCTTGGCGGTTTTGAGTGGCGTAGCAAATATCTTTAGTTGCGAGCCCAAGTTGCATTTGCGGAAATCTTTTTTCTAAAATTTCGACGATTTTTTTAGTGTCATCAACGCTTAAAGTAGTTTGAGTTACGTAAGCGATTTTTTCAGGATGTTTTATTTCAACTATGCGCGCATCATTTTCATCAGTCACCAAAATCACGTCTTTTTTTACGCGACCGCTAGTACCTTCGACTTCTGGGTGACCTTTGTGACCAATCAATATTATTTCATAATTTTCTTCTTCATATTTTTTGGCTTCGCGATGCACTTTGCTAACCAGTGGACAAGTGGCATCAATTATATCTAAACCGCGCGCCAATGAATCTTCTTCAACGCGATCAGAAACACCGTGAGCGGAAAAAATTGTAATTGCGCCAACAGGAATTTGATCAACTTCATCAACAAAAATTGCGCCTTTTTTACGCAATGATTCAACTACAAATTTATTATGCACAATTTCGTGGCGCACATAAATTGGCGGACCAAATTTAGCGAGAGCTTTTTCAACAGTTTCAATTGCACGAGTTACGCCAGCACAAAATCCGCGTGGTTTAGCAAGAATTATATTCATTTAAAAATGGATTTGAAGAAGAAATTGTTGCAAAACATCTTTGACACTAGAATACAAGGATGATCGATTTTTTGATTAATGCATTAAATTTACGGATAGATCCTGAAATAAATTCAGAATGACGGCGTAGGAGAAAGATCTACTAGAGTTTGCTTCTATTGAACTTACTTCAGGATATCCTTTTATCGCAGCAATAATGAATATAATTAAACAGAATCTCCCGTGAATTCCAACAGATCGCCAAAGTAAAATTTTTATTTTTCTAGAAGTTCTTCATTGATAAAATCTAAAACCAAACGGAATTCTTCTTTAACTTTATTTATAATTTCGCCTTTTTGATCAGAATTATCTTCTGGGTGTTTTTGTGCATATTCCAGAACTTTAGAAAGATCAAATGCACCAATTGATGCCGAAGCGCCTTTAAATGCGTGGGAAGCCATGTACCAGGAGTTATTATCATTTTCTTTGATCGCATCTTCCATTTTGATGATATTACGATGAGCATTTTCTGAGAAAATCTTAAATAACTCTCTCTCGAATTCAGCATCGTTATCAATGATGCTTCTTAGGAATTCTAAGTCGATTGCTTTTTTATGATTTTGATTATTTTCCATATAGAGTTTTAAATTAATTAATAACGAGACTAGTAGACAAGGCATTTAACCTAATGCCAGACTCTTTTACCACTTTTGAGTTTAGTATTAACTCAAAATTTCTTCTTCCCATTTGAACTTGTAACATACCACCAATTTCAGTGAAACCGTCAAAAATCGCAATTGTCAAAATTTTCTTCTTGTGGAATTTTTCAATCTCAAACCTTAAACTTTTTTCACGACCTTGAGCGATATAAACTGCCTTGCATTGCCCATATTTCTTTGGTTCAAGATCAAGGTCAATAAATGTTTTATCCTGAGTGGCAATTATTTTAGAAACCTCGTCACTACCAAGACCGCATATTGGTCCATGTTTTGGGGTTTGGGTTGTGTTAACAAGGTCTTGTATAAAGCCAGCGAATGCAACAGCAGTTTCGTCTTCAATGATATCAGAAAAACAATCAAAAGTTATGAAAAATAATGCTGTGAAAAACGTTACTAATTTTAAATTACCAAATTTCATTTTTATTTCTCAAAGTTTTTTTAAATGAAATTACGATTAATATTGCCAAACCGACTCAAAATCAAAGGTTCAGAAAGAAAATAATCGCAAAATCAATGATTTTTGATTTGCCGCGCCTTATCTTCAGCATTTGAAAATTGGAAAAAAAGAACTAGAAAAACCTCTAAAATCAATAATCTATTGATAGAAAGACTTCTGTTATAAATTATTTAAGAATTTCCTGATTTAATATTGCCAAACTGCTTTAACGTAGAATGTACGTCCGATTTCAGTTTGGTTATTATAAAGCGCTGCCTTGAACTCTCTGCGTCCTTGATTTAACAAGTTTTGGATTCCCACACTCAAGTCAAGATTTCTTGATGGAAGATAACCAAGTCTGGTGTCAAATCTGAAATAAGATGGAATACCAGTTGTGCGATAAGTTGTACCAGCGGTTGGAAGGTTGTCGACATAATATAAAATATTGTCGAACTCAATTTTTGGGCTGATGTTATAAAATGATCTCAACTTAATTTGATTTTTTGGAGACAGCCCTTCCGCAACTTGAAGACCATCAATAGCAGCAACGATTGAAGTGTCATCGGTTGAATTATCGCTAATATGAAGATCAAGATTTAAGTAATCATAACTGACTTCCATTCTCCAGTCTTTGGTTACTTGCCATTTACCACTAATTTCAAATCCTTGCGATTCACCATAACCCATATTTGCCACAGTTGGAACTCCCCCTGTTGATTCAAGAGTTCTTAGTTTGGAATATTGATTATAGAATGCAGTAGCATCGATTAAGGTTTTATTAGTTGGCTTGATTCTGTAACCAGCTTCATAAGCGATTAACTGCTCAATTCCGTAAATTGAACTACCTTGGTTTACAGTAATATTGGTGTTGGCAGCTTTTAAATTAATATCACTTTCTCCTCTGGTCGGAGTTCTGATAGCTCTTGAAACCGATGTCCAGAAAGTTTGGTTACGTGATGGATAATAAGCCAATCTGGCATTTGGTTGATATTCAAAACCGGTAAAATCGTTTTTCTCAAATTTTGAACCGATAGTTAAATATAATTTATCTGGAATCAGAGCAAATTTCTCTTGGATAAATGCCGTAAACCATTGGTCATTTCTGTGATCTGGAGAATAATTGATTGGAATAACGCCGTTTGACATTGCGCTTTCTTCAATATCATCAGCAATTTGTCTATATCCCAAGCCCCAGATAAACTGGTTATCTTTAGAAGAATTATAAAAATGTTGGAAATCAACGTCGAAGGTTTTTGCACTTCTTTGTAAAACTGGAATGCTGAATTGATCATAAACAAAATAGCTGTTCAAAATGAAGCTTGATTGTTTGGATAATTTTTTATCCCAGTTCACAACTATATTCGCACCGCGTGAATCCTTATCATTTTTATTCGGGTTATTTAGAGTAGTAAAATAATTACTGGCAGTGCCACTAAAAATATCACCATGAATTGAAATTGAACTATCTTTTATTGAGCTAATATCATATCTGAAACCTGCTCTATCTTGATTATTACCATCATGATTATTGCCTTTAGTAGTATAGTTATCTAAGCCATCTCTTACTGCTTTTTTAACATACAATCTGTAATCATCTTTCTTATTATTTAAAGTTCCGCCGTAACGAGCTTCTGTGATTGATTTATCTTGGTCCCCCACAATTTGTGAAACGTAAGTACCTTGCGTTCTAACTGCACTTTTAGTGATTATATTAATAATTCCATTAACTGCATTTGATCCCCAGATTGTTCCACCCGGACCTCGGATTACCTCAATTCTATCAATATCTTCCATTACATAATCATGTATGTCCCAAGATACGCCCGAGAATAGTTGCGTATAAACAGTTCTGCCGTCAATCATTACCAAAAGTTTATTGGAAAATTGTCTGTCAAAACCACGAATTGAAATTGCCCAAGCATTGCCACTCATTCTAGCAACTTGTACGCCCGGAATCATTCTTAAAGCTTCTGGAATTGAAGTTGCACCCGATCTTCTAATATCTTCTGAGCTAAGAACATAAGTTGCAGAAGCTGCGTCAAAAGCATTTTCTTTTTTCTTGGATAGCGAAAAAATCTGTGGATTAAATGTCATACTTTTTTTTTCTTCAGCAGTCGTGTCCTCCACAGCAACAGCAACTGAAGAAAAAGAAACAAAGAAAATTATTGATACCGTTATTCCAAATATTTTCCTCATAATGATGTTTTATCTTAATTATTGAAACTTGGTGTATATCGGAAAAGTTTTGATGAAGTTATAAGTTTTTTTTTCCTTCCATGGAAAATTCATTACTATTTCTACATCATAACCGAGTCTTTTTATTGTTTTTCTATAACTTCTACAAACCACTGCAATCGCAACCGCAAAAACGTAATTGCAACCATGATTTTTTGATTCCTTAAACAAAATATCAACCATCGCAGCCGTAACATTTGAATCTCTATAATTTTTTTCTACTGTTAATGATGAGATTTCGCTAAGTATTAGATTTTCTCTGTTATCATATTTTCTGATAAATTTTCTGTAATCATATTGAGTTCCCGGAATTTCGTTGGGAAGAAATTCGGATTCGTCAGAAAACGTGACTCTGGCTCCACCAATTACTTTTCCATTCTCAACCGCTACTGCAATTTTGCCGATGCGATCAAATTTATTTTCTGATCCATCATAATCTATCCATCCATTTTCATCGCGATATGCCGTTTGACGTAAATCGTAATATTGATTCAATAAATCTGAATCTTTTGTAAGAAAAACTTCCACTTCGTCTCCTTGAGTTATTTAAGGTTGGTTGATAATTTTTTAAAAAAATTAAAAAAAACTCTGACAAGAATTGCGATCCTAATAAAAAATTATCTCTCAATAATTGTAAGTCTCAAAAAAAAACAATGAACGAAATACTTTATTTTATCCTGATTGATAAAATGTTTCAAAAAGGGAAATTTAAATTTCTTCTAATTTAAAGATCGGTAAAAATGTTTGACAGCGCCCGCTATCAAAATACAAAACTTTGGATCAAAATCAAAACCGTAATCCAATTTAAAAATAGACAAGATTTCTAAAAATCAAATGTTTCAAAGCTTAACAAAGTTTATAACTATAAAAAACCTTAATACGGCAACAGTTTTAAAAAAAAATAAAACTAAAAAAATAAGAAATTTTGCGGAAAAAATTTTTTATTTCCTTATTCTCATTTTCTCAGTTAAAAATGACTACTATCAAGAAAAAATAATCTCTCGCAGCAAATTTGATCCTACTTATCCAAGTCGCTTCTGGAAAATCCGTCGCCGTTATGAAAGAAAGAAAAAACTGATTAAGCGCGAAAAACAAATGGATTTGGCGCAATCTTATACCGTTTTCTCTTATATTTTAATTGCACTGATTCTTGGCTGGGTAACACTAAATACTTTCATGGTTTATCGCAGCTTCTGGGTTTTGCTTGATAAACAAGTTAAATTCGAAAGTGGTGTTATAGAAAAAGCTACAACTTCTTTGATGGCAGCAGTTGATAATTATTTAAACTATGTCGGCGATAAGATTTTGACTTTGAAAGGAGAGAAGAAAAAAGAAACTATTTCCAAAGTCCTGAAAAAAACTATGAATCGCGATGCTTTGCAAAGAAACGTTTCATCATGGATGAATATCAGTTTCGTTGATGAAAAAAGTTTAGTTTCCGTAACTTCCGAAGAAGGTGTTTTAAAAAAAGCAGTCGAACCAAAAGAATATTTCCCAGTTAAAGAAGCTGAAAAGAAAAATGCTTGGCGCTTAAAAGTCGGCCGAAAAACCCATATTGAAACTGACATTGCTTCTTACGACATGCTACCAATTGCGATGCGTATTGATTATGATGATTTAAAACCGATCGGAACTTTCATCGCCCAACTTCCGATTGAAGTTATTCAAAGACAAATAGATTGGGTTTTTGGTGACGAAGATATTTGCTATATGTTAGTTGATCACAATTTTGATTTACTGGCCCATTCCACCAGTTTTGACCGCCAAGATTTCAACTCAGCCGATCTTGAGTCGCGCGACTATGTTCGCGAAGCAGTTGAGCGTTATCGCGGCGGTATCAGCGATTTCCTACCTTTTCGTTTTAAAATGGGCGAATGTATTTATGCCCATTTTCAAAAATCCTCTGAATATAATATAACTACAATTACCGGCTATCATCAAAAAAGAGCTTGGAAAAACCTTGGTTTCGCCTTGATGGTTTCAGTCGGTCAATCAATTGGTGTGGCGATTTTTTTCATGGGAACGATTTATATTTTTAAACATATGAAAATCGGACCCTTCGTTCGCGAATTGATCAAAGCCAAAGAAGGTGCGGAAGCAGCGAGCGTGGCAAAAAGCCAATTCCTATCTAATATGAGTCATGAACTTCGAACGCCGATGAACGGAATTATCGGTATGAGTCAGGCTTTACGAGAATCGCAAAATATTAAAGATGACGAGCTTGATCAGGCAAACACAATTTATCGTTCCGCAGATGCATTGCTTGTGATTTTGAACGACATTTTGAACTTCTCTAAAATTGAAGCCCGTAAAATCGAAATTGAAACTATCGCTTTTAACATTCGTGATTTAGTTGAAGACGTTGCTGACTTAATGTCGCCAACCGCCAATAGCAAAGGCTTAGAAATCATCAATAATATCAGCAGCGATATTCCCAATTCTCTAATGTGCGACGCCGGAAGAATCCGCCAAATCATGAATAACCTCGTAAATAACGCGATTAAATTCACTTATTACGGACAGGTTTTAATTGAGGTGAGAGTAGAAAAAATTGAAGGTTCAGTTTATTACATAAATTTTAACATTGTTGATAGCGGCATCGGAATTGCGCCGGAAAAACTTAGCACAATGTTTATGGTTTTCTCGCAAGCCGATATGTCAACTACCAGAAAATATGGCGGAACAGGTTTAGGGCTTTCCATCTGCAAAGAACTGGTTGAATTGATGAAAGGAAAAATCGGTGTTGATAGCGAAAACGGTAAAGGTTCGAATTTCCATTTTACAATTCCAATGACTAAATCAGAAAATGATAACAATCTTGATTTAGAATATCGTAGTCAAAAACAAGAAATTATCGGACGCAAAATTGCTCTTATCGAAAATAATAAAATTGGTGCCAAAATTTTGGGAGAAAGTTTCTCTGAATTACAATTACTTCATCAAGTTGTTCATATTTCCAGCAGCACTACAAATCAGGAAGAAAGAGCCGATATGGCGATTAAAAAACTTGAACAATACTGTCTTGATTCAAATGCCATTGTGATTAGTCATAATTCTTATATCGGAATTAATGGCGTGAGTATCGCTGAAAGAATCAGAAATCATCCGCAGTTAAAAAACATTCCGCTGATTTTATTAATTTCGATTCAAGAAAAATTAAAAATTCCGGCCGATAAATTAAAATTATTCAACCGCATCGTAACTAAGCCAATCAAGAAAAGTAAATTAGTGTTGGCATTATTCTTCATTTTCCAAATCACTTATTACGAAGAAGAAGGCACATTAATTGAAAAAGGCGAAGTGAAGGAAGAGCATTTAACAACTAAGGGTCTTCGCGTTTTGCTTTGTGAAGATAATGAAGTGAACATGAAAGTTGCGATCACAATTTTAAAACGCTTTGGTTTTGAGCTAGATTTTGCAGAAAATGGTCAGGAAGCGGTAAATAAATTTATGCACGTAACTTATGATATAATTTTGATGGATTGCATGATGCCAGTAATGGACGGATTTCAAGCCACTAAGAAGATCAGAGAAATTGAAAAAGAAACAAAAGAAACGCCAGTGGTGATTGTGGCGCTAACGGCGAATGTCGGAGAAAATGATAAAAAGAAATGTTTGGATAGTGGCATGAATGATTTCGTAGCAAAACCAATTAAACGTGCAGCGATTGAAGAAGTTTTAAATCGCCAGATTAGAAGTCGGAAGGCTTAAGTTTAAGCGCTTAAAACCCGAACAAACCTGTATAAAAAACTCCTCCAGTTTAAAATGAGAGCAATTTAACCCGAAGGAGTTTTTCCTCTCGCAGAAAAGACTTTCAAATAATGATCTATGTCAAATTAACTATCTCTTGATAGCACTAACGAAGTATTTTTGAGGAAAAATTGCGACTGGAAATGTAAGCTGTATCAAGTGATACAGCGTCATTTTCTGAGCAAATTTTTACCAAAAAGACAAAGTTATGGCTATCAAGAGATAGTTAAT
>CAMAXU010000035.1 GCA_945862455.1 Rickettsia typhi
CATAAATTAATTTTGATTTAAAATTAGGATTTTCTTAAAATGTAAAATTATTCTTTATATTCAAGTTCCTATCGACCCCGTCGCGAAGACGGGGTGACAAGTTTTTAGTTAGGAGCACCAACTTTCAACTTGTCATCCCGTCTTCACGAGGGGGTACACTCGGGCTTAAAACAAAAACCAACTAAAAATGATCGATAAACTCCAACTTCCACCCGAAGCGATTGATAATCGCGTTTTAATGCACAGTTGCTGCGCGCCTTGTGCGGGAGATTTAATGCAGCGCATGAAAGATTCTGGAATTGAGCAGACAATTTTTTTCTACAATCCCAATATTCATCCCAAAAAAGAATATGAAATTCGCAAAAACGAAAATAAGCGTTTTGCTGAAAAATTACACATTCCATTTATCGATGTTGATTACGATGTACAAGATTGGTTCAAGCGCGCCAAGGGTTTAGAATGGGAACCGGAGCGTGGCGTTCGTTGCACTAAATGTTTCGACATGCGTTTTGAGCGCACAGCGCTTTATGCGGCGGAAAACGGTTTTAAAATTATCACTAGTTCACTCGGAATTTCGCGCTGGAAAAATATGGATCAAATTAATGATTGCGGAATTCGCGCCGCAAAAAATTACGAAGGAATTTCTTATTGGACTTACAATTGGCGCAAAGGCGGCGGCGCGGCGCGAATGTATGAAATTGCCAAGATGGAAGAATTTTATAAGCAGGAATATTGCGGTTGTATTTTTTCGTTAAGAGACAGTAATTCTTGGCGTGTTTTGAACGGACGCGAAGAAATTAAAATTGGTGAAGAATTTTATAAAGAGACTGAAATTTCTAAGGAATTAACGGAAGCCAAAAAATAAATAGTCACCGAATTAATTCCGTTTTGCGATTCAAAAACGATAGCGCCTTCATGCATATCAACAATTTTTTTTACAATTGCCAAGCCAAGTCCACAGCTCATTTCATTTTCAGAATCAGAATAATTAGTGCGGTAAAATTTATCAAAAATCTTTTGGCGATCTGCCTCTGAAATTTCAGCGCCATGATTGCTGATTTTTATTTTCTGCTCTAAAATCTCGACGTAAATTTTATTGCCTTTCGGGCTGTATTTTATTGCGTTATCGATCAGGTTTCGCAGCATAATTTCAATGTAAATTTTATTGGCTGCAATTTCTGATTTTGTTGCTTGAAACTCGACAGTTAAATTTTTTGTCGCCATTTTTTCTTCGTAATTTTGCAAAATAAACTCGGCGCTTTTTCCCAAATCAAATTTTTCTTTTTCGATATTTTTATTTTCCGGCTCAAGTCGTGAAAGCGTTAGAAGCTGGCTAACCATGTGTGAAGCGCGGTTGATGCCATCAATTAAATTTTCTAAATATTCTTTTTCGCGCTCTTTATTTTTATTTTTGAGTAAAAGCTGTGCCTGAATTTTAATTGCGGCTAGCGGCGTTTTTAATTCATGCGCTGCATAATCAGTGAAACGGCGCTCTGATTCCATTGATTGCGACAATTTTTCCAGCAATTGATTAAAAGATTTTACAAAAGGTTTTAACTCAAGCGGCACATTAACATCATGAAATTGTTCCAGCGAATTGCCCGACATTTTCTGAATTTTTATCGCTAAAAGATTAAGAGTTTTAAGTTTTTTATTTACCGTAGAAATGATGATTAAAAGTAAGGGAATGAAAGATAATAAAAGCGGCACGATCAGCGAAAATAAAATTTCCAACGACAATTCATTGCGAATATGATGCTTTTCTAAAACCAAAATTCGGATGCGCGATTTTGCATCATAAAATGAAAAACCGCGCCAATGTTTTTTATTAATCTCAATATTGCTAAACCCATCATTTTCAGGGATTGCGACCACTAAATTATTATCAGAATTATAAATTAATTTTCCATCTTTCCAAGCTTGTGAGTGAATGCGATATTCATAACGATGAAAAATTTTTTGCTCTAATTCATCATCAAAATTCAGCGACAAATCGCCTTCATTTTTTTTAACTTTTTCATTTTTGATTAAAGCAAAAATCAAGCGCGAAGATTTAACCATGTTAGCATCAAAAACTTCGTTGATTTCTTTTCTGGTGGCAAAAAAACTGGTTAAATAAACCACAATCAAAGTCACGCCAATCAAGGTTGAAAGCGCGATTATGAGATTCTTTTTGATTGATTGCGATTTGCTATTTTTTTTCAATTATATATCCAACGCCTCTGATTGTTTTGATTAAATCGCTGCTCAATTTTTTGCGCAAAAAGTGAATATAAACTTCCAGCGCGTTGCTTTCCAAAGAATCGTCCCAACTGTAAAGCAGCTCTTCCAGACGTGATCGCGAAATTACTTTATTAGCATTTTCTAAAAGCAATTTTAGCAGCGCAAATTCTTTTGGCGTTAAATCAATTTTTTCACCATCGCGATAAATTGTGTGATTGAGCGGATTTAGCTCAATATTTTTATAAATTAAAGTCGCGCTGGCAATGCCTTTGCTGCGTCGCACCAAAGAGCGTAGACGCGCCAGCAGCTCTTCTAGATCAAATGGTTTTGCCAAATAATCATCAGCTCCCAAATTTAATCCTTCAATTTTTTGCGCCACAGAATCGCGCGCCGTTAACATTAAAACCGGCGTAAAATCTTGGCGCAAACGCATTGATTTTAAAATTTCTAATCCCGATTTTTTGGGCAAATTAATATCCAAAACCACGATTTCAAATTTGGTTGTGGCAAGTGCCGCTTCGCAATCTTCACAATCTGTTACCGCATCAACAACATTGCCTTCATCTTCCAGCGCGTTTTTAATGGTTTTAGCCAACATGAAATCATCTTCGACGAGCAAAATTCGCATAAAAATAATCTGAATTAAGGAAACTTTAAGGATTGGTAAAAATGATCGCGGCTTAAATTTTAATTTAAAAACCGCTCATGAAGAAAAATAAAAAACCTGCCGCAATAACTATAATTTCTTTATTTGTAATTCTAGTCGGAGTTTTCGGCTTTTTGCATTTTGGCCATAAAAAAAACGCCGTTGAAGAAATTGAATTTTCAATTGCCTCGCCTTGGCGCGAATCGCTCGATATTAAAAAAGAATATGTGGCGCAAATCCGCGCTTCGCAACATATTGAGCTGCGATCTTTTGAAAAAGGTTATTTGCAAAATATTTATGTTGATGAAGGTCAATTTATAAAAAAAGGTCAAAAGATGTTTCAAATCATGCCTTCATTGATTGAAGCTGAATTGAAAAAAGCGCAGGCTGAATATCAACTCGCCAAAATTGAATATGATAACACGCTGATGTTGCAGCAGAAAAAAGTTGTCTCAACTAATGAATTATTATTAACCAAAGCGCGCTTGGACAAAGCTCACGCCGAAATGGAATTGGTGCAAAAACATTTAGATTTCACTTTGATTAAAGCTCCGTTTGACGGAATAATGGATCGTTTTCAAGTTCGTTTGGGCAGCTTGGTTGATGAAGGACAATTGCTGACTACTATGTCTGATAACAGTAATATGTGGTTATATTTCAATGTTTCCGAAGCTGATTATTTGGATTACATGCAAAATAAATCGACTCAAAACGAAGTAGCGGTGGAGTTGGTTTTGGCTAATGGCAAACTCTTTTCTCAAACTGGAAAAATTGATACGATTGAAGCTGACTTTAACAATGAAATTGGAAACGTCGCTTTCCGCGCTACTTTCCCAAATCCGGAACTCTTACTGCGCCATGGCGAAACTGGCACAGTTTTGCTGACCAAAAAATATCAAAATGCTTTGGTGATTCCGCAAAAAGCAACTTACGAAGTTTTGGATAAAAAATTTGTTTATGTAGTTGATGAAAAAAACGTGGTTCATTCGCAGCAAATTACTGTGTCCTCGGAAGTTCCGCATTTGTTTGTGATTGCATCTGGCGTTGGTGAGAATGACAAAATATTGCTCGAAGGTCTGGGAAAAGTTCATAATGGCGACGTGATTAAAACTAAGGTTGAGGATCACGAAGCGGTGCTTCAGAGTTTAAAACTCACTACTAAATAAAGAGTAAATCTAATGTTTCATAAATTTCTTCAGCGTCCAGTTTTAGCAATAGTCATTTCGTTAATAATCTTATTTTTAGGTATATTATCGGCGCTTACTTTACCGGTTTCGCAATTTCCGCGAATCGCGCCAACGCGCGTAACTGTGTTTGTAACATTCCCCGGAGCTAATGCTGACGTGGTTGTGCAATCATCTTTAATTCCTCTCGAACAAGCAATTAACGGCGTGCCCGGAATGCGTTATATGACTTCTTCTGCGAGTAGTGCTGGCGAAGGTGAAATTCAGGTTTTATTCGATATGGATACTGATCCAAATGCTGCAGTTGTACAAGTTAAAACCCGCGTCGATCAAGCTTTAAACAAACTTCCACCCTTGGTTCAACTTGAAGGCGTTATCGTGCAAGCAGTTCAGCCTAGCATGTTGATGTATGTTAATCTTTACAGCACCGACAAAGAAACCGAAGAAAAATTTATTTTCAATTACGCCAATATTCGCCTGCTTCCAGAACTAAAACGCATCAAAGGTATTGGCCAAGTGCAAAATTTAGGTTCGCGTACATACGCCATGCGCGTTTGGCTTAACCCAGATCGCATGCGTGCTTACAGCGTTTCAACCAAAGATGTTATGGAAGCAATTTCTAAACAAAGTGTAATCGGACATCCCGGAAGAATTGGCAGCAGCTCGGGCAAAACCGCGCAATCTTTGGAATATACTTTGATCTACAAAGGGCGCTACAACCAGCCTGAACAATATGAAAATATTATTATTCGCTCTAATCCCAACGGCGAAATTCTTTATTTAAAAGATATCGCCAAAGTTGAACTTGATAGCGAATTTTATGATATTTATTCCACAGTTGATGGTCATCCATCCGCTTCAATCATGCTCAAACAAACTTTTAACAGCAACGCCAATGAGGTAATTGAAAATGTTAAAAAGAAACTCGAAGAATTAAAAAAAGAGTTTCCTGCAGGGATGGATTACAAAATTAGCTACGACGTTTCAAACTTCCTCGAAGCCTCAATTCACAAGGTTATACACACTTTAATTGAAGCATTTATTTTGGTTTCTTTGGTGGTGTTTTTATTTTTGGGAGATTGGCGCTCCACTTTAATTCCAATTTTGGTAGTTCCAGTTTCGCTAATTGGCGCATTTTTTTCGATGCAGATTTTTGGGCTTTCAATTAATTTGATCACACTTTTTGCCATGGTTTTAGCAATAGGAATTGTGGTTGATGACGCGATTGTCGTGGTTGAAGCGGTTCACGCCAAAATGGCAGAAACTCATCTTTCGCCTTATCGAGCTGTGAAAAAAGTTATCGGCGAAATTAGCGGCGCTGTAATTGCAATCACGCTTTTGATGGTTGCAGTTTTTGTGCCAATCGCCTTTATGAGCGGGCCAGTGGGAATTTTGCTGAAACAATTTTCTATCACCATGGCTTCGGCAATTGTGCTTTCAGGAATTTTGGCGCTTACATTGACGCCAGTTTTAAGCGCGATGATTTTAAAAGATCATTCTCACGACAAGAAAAAAACATTAATTTCTAAAGGTTTAGATAAATTTAACGCTGCATTTGACAAACTCACCAGATCTTACATTTGGCTGCTCCATCGCATTATAAAACGTAAATTTTTAACCATCTCAACTCTAATTATTTTTAGCGTTGGCATATTTTTCATGAGCCAAATCACTCCCGGTGGATTCATTCCCAATGAAGATCAAGGAATGATTTACGCGATTGTTCAAACTCCTCCGGGATCAACATTGGAGAAGACTTACGAGGTTTCAACAAGGCTTGGTGAAATTGCTAAAGAAATTGATGGCATTGAATCAGTTTCTTCTTTAGCCGGATTTGAAATTTTAACCGAAGGCCGTGGATCTAACGCTGGAACCTGTTTCATCAATTTAAAAGATTGGAGCAAAAGAAAACAAAGCGTTCATCAAATCATCGAAGAATTGGAAGCAAAAACTAAAGATATTGGCGCGGTGATTGAATATTTTGAACCGCCGACAGTTCCCGGATATGGCGCAACTGGCGGCATTGCTTTTCGTTTGCTCGATAAAAATAACAGCACCGATTATCGCGACTTTGACCATTTGAACCAAGAATTTATCGCCAACTTAAAAAAACGCCGCGAGTTAAACGGTTTGTTCACTTTTTATTCGGCAACATTTCCGCAATATGAATTAGAAATCGATTCCAAACAAGCCATGCAAAAAGGCATTGAGATTGGCGATGCGATGGACAATTTAAACATCTTAATCGGCAGCACTTACGAACAAGGATTTATCCGCTTCGGCCAGTTTTTTAAAGTGTATGTACAATCGCTCCCAGAATTTCGTGATCTCCCCGACGATGTTTTGAACTTTTACACCAAAAATGACAAAGGCGAAATGGTGCCATATTCTTCTTTCATGAAGATGAATAAAACCCAAGGTCCAAACGAGTTGACGCGTTTTAACTTATATAATTCAACCTCAATTCGGGCAACTCCAACTAAAGGTTACACCACGGGAGATGCAATTTCTGCTGTTCAACAAGTTGCCGCCAAAACCTTGCCGCGCGGTTATGACATAGCTTGGGAAGGACTTTCATTTGACGAATCTTCGCGCGGACATGAAGCAATTTACATTTTTATCGTAGTTTTATTATTCGTTTATTTTGTGTTAGCGGCGCAATATGAAAGTTTCATCATTCCTCTGGCTGTAATGTTTTCGCTGCCACCAGGAATTTTTGGATCATTCTTGATGTTAAAAATAATGGGCTTGGCCAATGACGTTTATGCGCAAGTCGGATTAATTATGTTGGTCGGACTTTTAGGTAAAAACGCTGTGTTGATTGTAGAATTTGCTCGCCAAAAACAAAAACGTGGCGTGCCGGTTTTACGCGCTGCAATCGAAGGCGCACGCCAGCGTTTCAGACCGATTTTGATGACTTCTTTCGCTTTCATCGCCGGTCTAATTCCAATGGCTTTTGCAACTGGTGCCGGATCTGCCGCCAATAACACAATTGGCGCTTCTGCACTTGGAGGAATGTTGCTTGGAACTTTATTTGGTGTGTTAATCGTGCCGGGTTTATATTACATTTTCGGCACAATCGCCGCCAATAAAACTTTGATTCAAGATGAAGACGAAGAACCTTTAACTGAAACTTTTACCCACAAATAAATCATGTTTTTCAACAATAAATTTTTGGCCGGTTTTATTTTATTTTCCTTGTTGTTGCAAAGTTGCGCGCCAAGCTTGCCGCAATATAAAAACACGCCAGATGAAAAAATTAAAGTTCCGGCAAAATTTAAAAATCAGGCTAAAAAAGTTGAAGAGACTGCAAAAGAAGATTTGATTAGAAAAAACTGGAAGGTTCTTTTCGATGATAAAAATTTAACAACTTTAATTGACGTAGCTTTAAGAGATAACCAAGAATTAAATATTCTCAATCAAGATATAAGTATTGCCAATAATGAAGTCATGGCCAGACAAGGTCAATATCTGCCGAAAGTCGGTCTTGGCGCAGGTTATGAATTTGAAAAAACCAGTAAATATACTAGCAAAGGTGCAACTGATGCGCTGGCAGGTTTATCTGACAAAATGCGTAATCGCCAAGCTTCGCTTAATGCAACTTGGGAAATTGATATTTGGAAAAAACTGCGCAATGCCGCGAAATCTTCTTATTATGATTATTTAGCGACAATTGAAGGGCGGAATTTTGCGGTGACGCAATTAGTCGCCGAAGTTGCCAATGACTATTACGAATTAATGGCGCTGGATAATCAGTTGGAAATTGTTGAACAATTTATCACCAACTTAAATGAAGCGCATAAAGTTGTGGAATTGCACAAAATTGCCGGACGCAGCACTTCGCTTCCAGTTCGACGTTTCGATGCTGAAATTCAACAAAATGAAGGTCGCAAGACTCAAATTGAACAAAGAATTATCGTTACTGAAAATCATTTAAACACGCTTTTAGGACGTTTGCCACAGCCAATTTTACGCTCTTCAAAAGAGTTTAAAGAAACTAAAATGAAGCAATTTAATACTGATATTCCGTCTGATTTAATTGATAATCGTCCCGACATCAAACAAGCGGTTTTTAAACTTGAAGCTGCGAAATTAAATGTGAAATCGGTGAAAACACAATTTTACCCGTCACTTAATATTGACGCTGCTTTAGGTTATAAATCATTTAATTCGAGCCATTTTATTGATAGTCCAGAAGCGGTTTTTGCTAGCATTGCCGGCGGTTTGACCGCTCCGTTGCTGAATCGAAATGCTATTAAAGCTGATTATTTTTCGGCAAATAATAAACAAATTCAGGCAATTTATGATTATGAACAAACTTTCATCAAAGCTTTCGCTGAAGTTTCCAACCAATTAGCTGCGGTTGAAAATTTAAAACAAATTTACCAAGCAAAATCGCAGCAAGTTGCGGCACTTTCCGATGCCTTTGAAATTTCCAACGTGCTTTTCAAAGCCGCGCGCGTTGATTATTTAGAATCACTTTTAACCCGCCGTGATTTTCTGGAAGCGCAAATGCAATTAATGGAAGTAAAACAACAACAGCTTTCAGCCTATGTTAATTTATACCGAGCCTTGGGCGGTGGTTGGAGGAATTAATAGAATTTGGTCTTGGTCTTTTAAAAATTAACTCTATTCCAAGCAAACTTTCTTCTAAATTAAATTTGCTAAATCATGAAATTAAAAATTCTCATAGCCACTTTATTTCTTACCTTTTCCGCTAATGCCAACGCCAAAAATGTTACTATTTTGGCAACTGGCGGAACTATCTCGGGTGCTGGTGATTCGGCAATTGGTGCTAAATATTCTTCTTCAAAAATTGATATCGAGCAAATCATAAAATTAATTCCTGGAATTACTAATCTTGCCGATATTAAAGCTGAGCAAATCATGCAAACTGCAAGTCAAAATATGGATGAGGCGGCGTGGTTAAAAATTGCTAAAAAGGTTAATGAAACTTTGGCGCAAAGATCGGTTGATGCAGTTGTTATAACTCATGGAACTGATACGCTGGAAGAAACTGCTTACTTTTTAAACTTGGTTGTGAAAAGCAAAAAACCAGTAATTATCGTTGGCTCAATGCGTCCATCAACTTCTTTAAGTGCTGATGGTGCGCTTAATTTATATAATGCAGTAGCGCTTGCAGCGAATGATGACGCGGCAAAAAAAGGTGTCTTGGTTTTAATGAATGATGAAATTTTTGCGGCGCGCGATGTGGCAAAAACTCACACTACAAATGTTGCATCTTTTAAGGCGCTCAATTCTGGTGCGATTGGAGTTGTGCATTACGGCAAAACAAAAATTTATTATAGTCCGCTTCGTGTACATACTTCTAAAACTGTTTTTGATGTTAGAAAAATGACAACTTTGCCGAAAGTCGAAATTGTTTATGCCTACGCGGGCAATGATTCAGAGGTTATTGATGATTTAGTTGCGAATGGTGTAAAAGCTATAATCGTTGCCGGAGTTGGAGATGGAAATATTAACCAAAAAACTGTGGAAAAACTTAGTGAGGTTGCGAAGAAAGGCGTGATTGTGGTTAGAAGTTCGCATCTTGGGGCAGGATTTGTTGTAAGAAATGCTGAGATTAATGATGATGAATTAGGGTTTGTGACAGCGGATAATTTAAGTCCGCAAAAGGCGAGGGTTTTGGCAATGATAGCTTTGACGAAGACGAATAATGTTAAAGAAATTGAAGAGATGTTTGAGAGATATTAGGGAAGGGGGACGGAGTTTAATAAAGTCTGTCATCGCTATAACGATCTTCGCTGGAAGTCTATACCAAACAAAGATTTGGAGCGGGCGAAGGGATTCGAACCCTCGACATCCACCTTGGCAAGGTGGCACTCTACCACTGAGCTACGCCCGCGTTTGAATTATTTTTTAGATTTTGAACTCGAAAAAAATAAATGTTCTCAAAAGAAATTGATGAGGACTTAAAACGAAGGTCGCGAAATCTAGGAATCGAAAAATAATTTGCAATCTTCAATTCGTAAAAGTAATTTTATTTCTCTTTTTAAAGCGTCTTCCTTCCTTTATTTTCAAAGTTTCCTAAAGATTTTTAAATATGAAAATTTCTCAAAAAATTCTGTTTTTTCACGTTATTTTCGCTTTGTTTTTTGCAACTTCTTGCGTTGAAACCGTAATTGTTGGTGCAGCAGCAACGGGCGTTTTAACTGTGCGTGAAAAAAGTTTCAAAAGCACGCAGAAGGATGTGGTTATTGCCAGCAAGTTAGGTAAGGAATTTATTTCTAAAGGTTTAAAAAATCCGGGAAACTCGATTGATATTTCAGTGAATGAAGGTCGTGTTTTATTAACTGGAATCGCCCGCGACCCTGAAAAAGCAAAGCTTGCCAGTCAATTGGCGTGGAAAGTTTTTGGTGTAAAAGAAGTGATTGATGAAATTCAAATTGGAGAAGAGGCAAATTTACGCGCTGCTGATTTTGGACGCGCTTTCATGGATTATCTAATTACTTTAGAAATCGAAACCAAATTACTTTTTGTAAGTGACGCTGCGACCGTGAATTACAAAATTACGACGGTGAATAAAACTGTTTATTTACTTGGTTTAGCAAATAATAATTCAGAAATGCAAAAGGTTTTGACAATGGTTGCAAAAGTTATTGGTGTCAAAAAAGTTGTTAATCACATAATTTTAGTTGATGACAATAGACGCGGATAGTAACCAAATTGTAACCTTTGGTTGCCGCTTAAATGCTTACGAAAGTGAAGCGATAAAAGAGGCTCTGAAAAAAACTGATCAGAAAAACCTGATTGTTTTTAATTCTTGTGCGGTAACGAGTGAAGCGGAGCGGGAGTTGCGCCAAGCTGTGCGCCGTGCCAGAAAAAATAATCCCGATGCGAGAATTGTTGTCACAGGATGTGCCGCGCAAATTGATCCGCAAAAATATGCCAAAATGACAGAAGTTGATTTGGTTTTGGGCAATGTTGAAAAATCTAATCCGCAAAGTTACGGCTTATTGTCGCAACAGATTCCAAAACAAAACGCCGAACTTCTTAAAACAAATAAATTTGTTGCGGATGCTCTGCTTTACTCGGCGCGCAGCAATTTAGATGATCACGTTTCTCATAAAGATCGCATATTTTTTGAAAACCGTAACGCTGCGGCAAATTTTTTAACCACCAACGAAACCAGCAAAATCAAGGTCAACGACATTATGTCGGTTCGCGAAACCGTGCCGCAATTAGTTAGCTATTTTGAAAATCAAACCCGCGCTTTTTTAGAAATTCAAAATGGCTGCAATCATCGTTGCACTTTTTGCATAATTCCATTTGGTCGCGGCAATTCACGCTCGGTGGCGTTTGGTGAAATTGTTGAACAGGCAAAAAAAATGGTTGCGTTGGGCCACAAAGAAATTGTTTTAACAGGAGTTGATATTTCGGGCTATGGCGAAGATTTAGCCGCGCCAATTACGCTTTCGCAAATGATTAAGCGTTTTTTAAAACTAGTTCCCGAGCTGCCGCGCTTGCGCTTATCTTCAATTGACGTTGCCGAAATTGACGAAGAATTTTTTGAAATTCTAAAAAACGAACCGCGCTTTATGCCTTATTTGCATTTAAGTGTGCAATCGGGCGACGACCTGATTTTAAAAAGAATGAAACGCCGCCATAATCGCCAGCAAGTTTTAGATTTTTGCGCCCGCGCCCGCCAAATAAGGTCAGAAATCACTTTTGGCTGCGATATTATCGCCGGATTTCCTACTGAAACAGAGGAAATGTTTTTAAATTCGGTACGATTAATTGAGGAAGCTGGAATTATTTTTACCCACATTTTTCCTTACTCAAAACGCGAAGGAACGCCCGCCGCCAAAATGCCGCAACTTGATGGTAAAATTATTAAAGAACGTGCCAAAAAATTGCGCGAAATGGGACAAAAAGAATTACAAAAATTCTTAAAAAATCAGGTTGGTAAAAATTTAAGTGTTATTGTTGAGAAGAATGGAATTGGTAAGTCGGAAAACTTTTTAGATGTAAAAATTTTGCAAGAAGATAGAAAAATAAAGGTTGGTGAAATCTTAGAGGTTAGGGTTTTACAAGCTGAAGAAAATTTTTTAATTACTTAGCTAATAGTGTCTAACTAACCAATAAAAACTATGCTAGATCAGGTTGATCAAGCAAAAATGTGAAAACAAGCTTCAATGACTATAGCCAAAATGAATCGCAAAGAAATCAAGAGATAGTTAATTTGGTATAGATAAATAAATTCTAAAATGACTCAAACAAAATTATACTTCGAATCAAAATCATGGGCTTTTGAAGAAGCTCGCAGAATCCTTGAAAAACTTGGTGGTAAAACTCCAAAAAAAGGCTACGTGCTTTTTGAAACGGGTTATGGCCCGTCGGGTTTGCCGCATATTGGAACCTTTGGCGAAGTTGTACGTACATCGTTTGTACGTCACGCATTTCAATTATTAGCACCAGAAATTCCAACCCGCATGTTTTGTGTTTCTGATGATATTGATGGACTTCGCAAAGTGCCAGAAAACATGCCGAATCAAGAAATGGTGCGGGCAAATTTAGGTCGTCCACTAACTTCAGTTCCTGATCCATTTGGCACTCATGAATCTTACGGACACAACATGAATGCGCGTCTTCGTGCATTTCTTGATTCATTCGGTTTTGAGTATGAATTTATCAGCGCCACCCAAAAATATAAATCGGGCGCTTTTGATTCTACAATGCTGCGCGTGCTTGAAAAATATGATGAATTGATGGAATTAATGTTGCCAACGCTCGGCGCAGAACGTCAAGAAACTTACAGCCCGTTTATGCCAATTGATTCTGAATCTGGCATTGTAATTGATAAAGGCGTGAAAGGCGTGAATAAAGAAAAAGGCACCGTGATTTATGTTGATGGAAATGGCGTTGAAAAAGAAGTTCCCGTAACTGGTGGAAACTGCAAATTACAATGGAAAATCGACTTCGGCGCACGCTGGTATTCGCTGGACGTTGATTATGAAATTTATGGCAAAGATCACCAACCTAACGAAAGAATTTATCGCCGAGTCTGCGAAATCTTGGGTGGCGTGCCGCCAGTCAATTTTACTTATGAAATGTTTTTGAGCGACACGGGCGAGAAAATTTCTAAATCGAAAGGAAATGGTATTTCAGTTGAAGATTGGTTGAAATATGCGCCGGCTGAATCGATGTCGCTTTTTATGTATCAAAAACCAAAAACGGCGAAGCGTCTTTATTTTGATGTAATTCCAAAAGCGATGGATGAATATTTAACTTTTGCGACTACTTTTGAAAAACAAGAAGAACTTCCAAAGCTTGATAATCCTGCTTTCCACATTCATCAAGGAAAAATTCCTGCCATTAATTTTAATTTGAGTTATTCGCTTTTGCTTAATTTGGCGAGCGCGTGCAACCCTGAAAATGATGATGTGCTTTGGGGTTTTATTTCTAAATATCAAGGCGGGCTTTCAAAAGAAAATTCACCACTTTTGGCAAAAATGGTTGAAAGCGCAATTAATTATTACAACGACTTTATCAAGAAAAATAAAAAATTCCGTCAAGCCACCGACTCAGAAAAGGCGGCACTTTGCGAGCTGGTTGAAACATTAAAAAATGCCACAAAAGAAGAGAAAAAAGACGGCGCAATTTTGCAAAATCTAGTTTTTCAAGTGGGAAGAAATCACGGCTTTGAAACCAAAATGCGCGACTGGTTTTTGACTTTATATCAAATTTTGTTAGGTCAAGATCAAGGGCCGCGAGTTGGCTCTTTTATTGCCTTATTTGGGATTGAAAATTTTATAAATTTAGTAAATGACAAAATTTAATTCAGAAAATCCAGATCCAAGAAATAGATTTAACTTTGAAGAAGAAGTCTTGAACTTGGATGATATGCTGAAGTTTATTGAAGAAATAAAAAAGCATGGATTCAAAGCCAGTAATCCGAAAGCGCAGGAAATTTTGAAAAAATTTCCGCACAAGTTGCGGGAATATTTAATTGAAATTGAGAAGATCAAAAAAGATAAAGAAAAAGAAAATCCCAACGAAACTCCTGAAGAAAAAGAAAAGAGAAAAAAAGAAAATTCCGAGCGTAGCAATAAAATTGCTCAAGAACTTTTTATTATTGCCTGCGCTTCAGAAATGCCGCTGGATAAGGCTTTACAGTTTCATGAGAATTGCAGATTTGGTGTAAAAGAATTAAGTCAATTTGGTGAAAATGGTTTAAGTCCATTATCTGCCATGATGCTGTCGGATAAATCTCCAGAAGAGATGCAAAAAGTTATTGATAAGGGTGCGGATATTAATGAAAAAAGCCCGTCTGGCATGACTGTAACTGATTTGGCAGTTTTAGTTGGCAATGAAAAAATGGTCGAAACTTTAGAGCAAAAAGGTGGAAAATTAAATCTGGTTTCCAAAGAAAGAGGGCGCGAAAAAGAAGTTGAAGAAGAGCGCGAAAAAGGGCGTGAAAAATCACGGGAACGTGAACAAGAAAAACAGCAGCGCCAGATTCAAAAAAAACAGGAAGCCGCGCAAAGAGATCAGGCAGCGCGTGAATTAAAGCAACAAATGTCTGAAGAAAGAATTCAGCAGCAGCAAATTGCAAGGCAAATGCAAATGGTGATTGTGCGTGAAGCTATGGAAGCTCATGAAGAACGTCGTGCAGAATTATTGAAGAAAAAACAGGAACTACAAAAAATCAAAGAAGAATCTGATGCCAAATTGCGGGAACAGGAAGCGCAGTTAAAAGTGCAAAATGCAGAAACTTTTAAAGAGCAGCAGTTTAAAAATGAGGAGAAAAAAATCGAAAAACCTCCGATTTCAGAATTAGAAAAAATGTTGGGAACAACATTGGTTGATTTGAATATCGATAAATTATTATTTGACGCTGTAAAAAATGGCCAACAAACTATGGCGCTTTTATTGGTGCGCTTTGGTGGCAATGTTAATCACCGAGAAAATGGTATTAGTGTTTTGGATGCGGCGGTTGCAAATGGTAATAATTCACTAATTGCAACTTTATTCACTTTTTCATCGCCCGATACAATTAAGAAAGCATTGACTGTTGTTGATGCTAGTCCACAAGCGCAGAAATTATTGGAAAATCTGGTTAGTAAGCAGGAAAAAATTGAGCAGAAAATTTTGCCAGATACTTTAAGAAGTGAATTTTTGCCTAAAGTTTCGGAAAGAAAAATAGAAACTACAAAAATTATTTTAGAGCCGCAGCAGAAAATAGCAGATGAAGCAAAATCAGAAAAAACTGAATCTAAGGTTGCAAATAATGAAGGTGTAACTGGCAAATTACCATTGCCGCAAGTTGAAGAGAAAGTTGTGAATCTTAATGAATTTAAGA
>CAMAXU010000036.1 GCA_945862455.1 Rickettsia typhi
TAGAAGGGATGTTTGGACACATCAAAGAGAGGGTAAAAATTCACCGAGGATTGGATAAAAATCGGAAGAAAAAAGCGGTGAAATTTCTGCTGAAAAACTGGGGGCGAAAAGTGGGTTTTTAGCCCCCCATTTTTTTAATTATGCCGAAAGTGATAGTTAGTTATTGATAAATCAAGCCTGTTTCTAACTTGTTGCACTTGCTGTAACCGTTAACCATCTACTTCTAGCTCTTAATCTTCTGGCATCAGAACGACCTCTGAGATCGGCACCTCTTTGTTTTAAGCTCACGGTATCGCGCCATTTGGTTGGTTGATCGCGATCTTTTTGTAAAGTTGGCGATCCTCCGATTGGTGATTGTTTTTCTTGAGCCTTGCGTCTCGCAAGGGCAAGTGTTCTGGCATTGGAAATTAAGAGTTCACGATTTCTGTCATGTAATCTTTTATGATGCATGATGATATTATCTACGAACCAGCGCCTTTTGCGATTCGACATTTTTCTAGCTTGTCTGCGACTAACTCGACCACGACCAGCCCGACGAATGTGGCTGTAAAGCGCGTGCGCCAAAGCATGCCCTGCAACATCATTGATTAAAGCGGGGTGAAGGGAGAGAAAATTACCAAAATTGAGTGTTAATGAGCCAATGGATGGCATTATTATTAGCGTCACTACTCCAGTCTAATATTTTAATTACAAAGATTTCTAAAATTTGTTTTAGATAGCGACTCTTATTTTCCAATACAAAAGCGCGAAAAAATTACATCCAATATATTTTCTATATCAACTTTTCCTGTGATCTTGCCGATCTCACGTGCCGTCATTCTTAAGTCTTCGGCTGCAAGCTCGATGTTTTTTTCAAGAGAAAAACTTTCCAAATTTGCAACAGAATTTCGCAAAGCAGAGCGATATCTCTCTTGAGTTATGAGTGGAAAATGTTGGTTGGGGATTAATTCGAGGATTTTTTCTGCCAGTTTTTTAAGTAATTGCGTCGTATTTACATTGTTGGTCAAAGAGATTTCAACAGCGCCATCAAAATTGAAAGATTCAAGATCAATTTTATTCACAACAATAATTGTGTTTTCATCAATTAAATCAGCGCGTAAAACTGGATTTTTAGCATCAATTAAGAAAATTTTTAAATCTGCCTCACTGGCTTTTTTCAAAGCGCGACGAATTCCTTCTGCTTCAATTTTATCTTCAGTTTCGTGAATTCCAGCAGTGTCAGAAATTTTCACCGCAACGCCGGCAATTGATAAATGAGTTTCAACAACATCGCGCGTGGTTCCGGCAATTTCTGAAACAATCGCCACTTCGCTTTGAGCTAAAAAATTTATTAAACTAGATTTTCCAACATTCGGCGCACCAATAATTGCAAGGCTTAAGCCATCTTTAATTTTTTGACCAACTTTATTATCGTTTAAATGGGAAGTGATTTCGTTTTTTAATTTTTCAACATCACTTTCAACTTTATCGATAATATTTTTTGGCAAATCTTCGTCAGGAAAATCAATCGCCGCTTCAATCATTGCCGAAATTTCTATAAGTCGAAAACGCCAATCTTCATAAATTGCACCCAATTTTCCTTCAAGTTGACGCAGCGCTTGTTTATGTTGAGCTGCAGTTTCAGCGGCAATTAAATCAGGAATTGCTTCGGCTTGAACTAGATCAAGTTTTCCATTTAAAAAAGCGCGTTTGGAAAATTCGCCAGCTTCAGCGAAGCGACAATTTTTTTGGTCGGATAAAATTTCAAAGATTTTTTTAGCAATAAAAGGTGAGGCGTGAATTGAAATTTCGGCAACATCTTCGCCAGTAAAACTTTTCGGTGATTGAAAAAAAGAAACTAAAACTTCGTCAATAATTTCTGACGTTTTTGGATCGCGAATTTTTTGAAATGTAATTTTTGAATGCTCGGGATTTCCTTTAAATCCAAGAATCTCCAAGCAATTAACAACTTGCGGGCCAGATATTCGAATCACTGAAATTCCTGCTCGAGCTGGTGAAGTGATTGGTGCGAAAATAGTAGACATTTATTTAAGGAAATAACGGAGCTAATTCTAAACCTTCTTTTTCATCAAGCCCAAAAATAATATTCATATTTTGTACAGCTTGACCAGACGCGCCTTTGCAGAGATTATCAATTACCGAAACAATAATAACTTTATTCGCAGTTCTGGCTTTTTTAACTGACATTACACAAAAATTTGTGCCAACAACATCTTTAATATTTGGATCGCCTTCAATTACTCTTACAAAAGGCTCGTCTTCATATTTAGTTTGTAAGCAATTTTTTACATCTTCAATTGAGAATTTTGGATTAATTTTAGCATAAATTGTCGAAATAATTCCTCTATTTATGGGCAATAAATGCGGAGTGAAATCAATTTCAATTGTAGCATTAGCAGCCTTTCCAAGCTCTTGTTCAATTTCGCCCATATGTCTGTGTTTGCCAACAGAATAGGCTTTTACAGATTCATTAATTTCACAAAATAAATTGCCTTGTTTTACTGATCTGCCGGCACCCGTAGCTCCTGATTTGGAATCGATAATAATATCATGTTTTTCAATTAAATTATTTTCCAAAATTGGAATTAAAGGCAGTAAAGCTGAAGTTGGATAACATCCGGGACAAGCGATTAAATTTGATTTTTTGATTTTATTTCTGTGAATTTCCGACAATCCGTAAACTGCTTGTGGTTGTAGGTTTTTGGCGATATGTTCGTGATCGTACCATTTTTGGTAATCGTCAGGATTTTCCAGCCTGAAATCAGCAGAAAGATCGATAATTTTTAGGTGAGAATTTTTTGGATCAGACAAAAGTTTTTTAAAAGTTTCTTGCGAAGTTGTGTGCGGCAAGCAGCCAAAAACTACATCAATTTTAGTAAAATCGATTTCTTCGATCTTTTTTAAATCGGGCAAATTGTAATGAACTAAATGCGGATAAAGCTGTTCGATTTTTTGTCCAGCATTGCTATTGGCAACTAAAGCACTGATTTCCACTTTTTTGTGGTTCAGTAAAATTCTGATAAGTTCAGCGCCAGTATAACCCGATGCGCCGATGATTGCAGCTTTGATTTTGTTCATTTTTATGATTATTAATTTCTTGGATGCGATTTGCGATAATCTTTTGGAAGCTGAAAAGCGCCTTTCCAAATTCCTGATTTTTTCTCTTTCGCTTGTGCCTCCAAAGCGTTCATTTCTTCACTACTTTCGGTAAAATTATAAATCACGGCCATACCGTTTTTTATAATTTCTTCATTAATTGAAATTTTATCGATAAAGCATTTTGAAAGAAAGCGATCATATTTGTCTTTGCCAGAATAGATGCAATTTACTTCTTTTCCTTCAGCGAGTTTAGTTAAGAAGTCATAACTAGCTTGACCGCAGCGATATTCTTCATTTTTTTCATCAAAACAAGTTTGATGAAATTCCGGCGCATCAAGTCCATAAAGACGAACTTCTTTTGATCCGACTTTTATTGAATCACCATCAAGAACATGAGTTTTTCCAGCGAATTTTTTATCAAATTGCGGATGCGATTTTACGCGGAAATAATTACTTTGCGAAGCAGCTGTTTTTGAGGTTGCAACCTCAAAAATAGTAAAGCAAAAAAATCCCAGAAAAATCGTGGTGAAAAGATTCTGAATTTTTTCTTTCATTAGCTGCGCACCAAGCGGTGATAATCATCCATTAAATCTAATGTCATTTGGCTGGCTTCTGGATAAGAATGTTTATCTTCAATCGCGCCAATTCTGGTTATTTCAGCAGCACTTCCGGTTAAGAAAACGTCTTTTGCATCAGCCAATTCTTCTGGTTTGATATGACGTTCTACAACTTTAATTCCGCGTTTTCTTGCCAGTTCAATTACAGTTAAGCGAGTGATGCCGTTTAAAAAACAATCAGGAAGCGGCGTGTGAAGTTCGCCATTTTTCATTACCAAAAATAAATTGGCGCCTGTTGCTTCGGCTAAAAAACCGCGATAGTCCAACATCAAAGCATCATTATAACCTTCGCGTTCGGCTTCATGTTTGGAAATTGTGCAAATCATGTAAAGTCCGGCAGCTTTGGCGGCAACTGGTGCGGTTTCGGGAGAAGGGCGTTTATATTTAGCAAATTTCAATTTTAATCCAGCTCTGCGCGCTTCTTCCGAATAATATGGCGGCCATGGCCAGCAGGCAACTGCTACGTGAATTTTGTTATGTTGCGCCGAAATTGCCATTTTTTCTGAACCGCGCCAAGCAAAGGCGCGCATGTAGCCATCTTGAATATTTTGTCTAACTACAGATTCTTTTTTAATTTTATCTAATTCTTCAATCGAATAAGGAACTTCAAAACCCATCATTGCCGCTGAAGCATGTAAGCGCGTGGAATGTTCGGTACATTTAAAGATTTTTTTATCATAAATTTTTTCACCTTCAAACACGCATGAACCATAGTGAAGACCATGATTTAAAACGTGTACTTTGGCATCTTTCCATTCAACGAATTTTCCGTTATACCACATAAAGCCATCGCGTTGATCAAAAGGGACTAAGTCTGACATATTTTTTGATTTTTAAAATTTTGAAGAGTTAAGTTAGTTATTTAATAAAACACGTGCCTTTCAAAACTTTCTACAAAATATTTCATGAAAATTTCGGTTATCATCACAACTTTTAACGCGGTTAAATATTTGCCTAAAGCTGTGGAGTCTTTTCTGGAGCAGGATTACGAGCAAAAAGAACTGCTAATTATTGATGATATTTCAACTGATGGCACTCATAAAATAATTGCCAATTACCAATCGCGCTTTCCAAATTTCATAAAATGGATCAAGGAAAAAGACTTGGGAATTTCTCACGCCAGAAATATCGCTCTAAAACATGCGAGTGGCGATGTTGTTGGTTTTTTGGGTGCGGATGATTTTTTTCACAAGAATTTTTTCAAGGAAATGGCCTATTATGTTGAAGCCAATTCCAACTTCGATGTGCTTTATTTTAACAGCTATTCTGTAGGTTTATTTAACACATTTGATGCTAGTGCTGCAATTCGCGTTAGCAAAAGAAACCTGATAAAACATGCGCCAATTGGTTCGGGAGAATCTTTTTATTATCGTCGTCAGATTTTTGATTCATTCAAATTTAACGAAAGAAATCGTTATTGCATGGATTACGAACTTAACATGGCTTTGGCATCGGCGAAAAAACTTTTTTATCCGATAAATATTTCAGCTGTTTTTAATGTTCATACTGGTGAAAATATTTCTTCGGCAAACGCTTTGAAGCAAAGATTGGAAACAATCGCCGTGCAATTAAAATATGCCAAAAAGCCGTTAGAAAGATTTCAGATTTTCTGGCGGGCGAAAAAATTAATTATGAAAAACTGGGTGCAGTTTTCTAAAATTTCTAGTAACCTTGGGTAATTAAACATGTTTCAAAATCGAGTGGAAGTCGTCGTGAAGACGGGGTGACAGCTTGGGAAGATCTCGCTCCATTGTCACCCCGTCTTTACGGCTTGGGAAGATCTCGCTCCATTGTCACCAAGTTTTTACAATTTGGGAAGATCTCGCTCCATTGTCACCCCGTCTTCACGACGGGGTCTATGCGGTGTTGCAACAAACAAATAATCAAAAATTCTTAAGACATAAATAAATGACAATCAAAAATTACTTAATCACCGGCGGCGCAGGGTTTATCGGCAGCCATTTTGCAATTAAAATTGCTCAACTTGGACATAAAGCAATAGTTTTGGACGCGCTTACTTACGCAGCGAATATGCAAAATTTAGCCGAAATAAAAAACCTAGATTCATTGAAATTCATCAAAGGAAATATCATCGATCAAAAATTGATTAATGAAATTTTAGTCGATGAAAAAATTGATTATATAGTTCACTTCGCTGCCGAATCGCATGTCGATAATTCGATAAAATCTCCAGAAAGCTTTATCCAAACTAACATTGTTGGAACTTTTAATTTGCTTAATTGCGGGCTTAATTATTGGAAAAATTTGAGCGCAGAAAAAAAATCGCAATTCCGCTTTTTACATGTTTCAACTGATGAAGTTTATGGATCGCTTGCAGAATCTGATCCGAAATTTACCGAAGAATCTTCTTATAAACCAAATTCACCTTATTCGGCTTCCAAAGCGGCTTCCGACCATTTAGCACGCGCTTGGTTTGAAACTTATTCTTTGCCGGTAATTATCACAAATTGCTCCAATAATTTCGGCCCGCATCAACATAGCGAAAAGCTAATTCCAACAATTATTAGATCTGCTATTTCGGATAAAATAATTCCAATTTATGGCAATGGCAAAAATATCCGCGACTGGATTTTTGTGAAAGATCACGTTGACGGCTTGTTTAAAGCGTTGCATGAAGGCAGAATTGGGCAAACTTACTGTTTTGGCGGCGAATGCGAAAAAACCAATATCGAAATTGCCTATAAAATTTGTGAAATTCTCGATGTTTTAAAACCACGCGCCGACAAAAAATCTTACGTCGAACAAATTAATTTTGTTCAAGACCGCTTAGGCCACGACAAGCGTTATGCGATTGATAATGCCAAAGTTATTGCAGAACTTGGTTACAAGGTTTCAAAATCTTTTGAAGAGCGTTTGCAGGAAACGGTGAGTTGGTTTTTAATCAATCAATAATTTTAAAAATGCCATCAAGCTTAACCATTATTATTCTAACTTATAATAGCGCTCACATTATGGTGAAGTGCTTGGAAAAGATTAGTTTTGATAAGTATAAAGTTATTGTGGTCGACAACGCCAGCAGCGATAATAGCATTGATTTAATAAAAGAAAAATTTCCACAGGCTAAAATCATAAAGCTTGATAAAAATGTTGGTTATGGAAACGGCAATAATGCTGCTTTAGAGAAGGTTGAAACTGAATTTGCTTTAGTGCTGAATCCCGATGCGATGATTTTTGAGAATGATATTGAGATTGTTCTGGATGCGATGAAAAAAAATCCCCAAGTTGCAATTGCCGGACCGTTAATTTTAAGAAATTTTCCTGCTTCCAAAAAAGAAATTGATGAATGGATGGAGCGAATGAATAAAGATCTGGCGACAATAAAAAGTCGATATTGTGAAAAGCTGGAAGATGGTTTTGATAGTCAGTTTTTAAGTGGTTCCTGTATTTTTCTGCGAATGTCGGTTTTTAAAAAGCTGGGATTTTTTGAAAAAGATATTTTCATGTTTTATGAAGATAATGAAATATGTGAAAGATCAAAAGCCAACGGATATAAAAATTTAGTTGTACCAGCGGCACATGTCTTTCACTTAGAAGCCGGTTCTTCCAGAAAATGTTTAAGAGTGGCTTTTAGAAGAGGATGGCATTTAGGCTGGTCCAAGCTTTATTGGAAGCAACTTAGAAAAAATAAGTTTAAAGCTAAAAAATCGGCGCTTAGATTGTTTCTTCTAAATTTATTTTGGGCTTTTACTTTTCTGTTCTCGGGAAAATTGGCTGAAGCGTCGCAGAATCTTGGTACATCTTTTGGCTCTTTTTCTTTTTTATTTGGTTTAAAAGCATTTAAGAAAAATGGCTCAGCAAGAGGATAATTTTTAACCCAGATATGGGTTTAATTTATAATTTTAAAAAAATGAATTTTCAAGTTGTTACGAATGAGTTTGAGGGTTTAAAAATAATCACTCCTAAGTTATTTAAAGATAATCGCGGATATTTCTTTGAAACTTATAAATCATCTTCTTTCAAAGAAATGGGAGTTGATGAATGTTCAATCCAAACTAACCAATCTTTTTCTCATCAAAACGTAGTGCGCGGATTGCATTTTCAAAGTGGCAAAAACGCCCAAGCAAAATTAGTAAGATGCCTTAAAGGTGAAATTTATGATGTGGCCGTAGATTTAAGAAAATCTTCCCCGACATTCGGAAAGTTTTTCGGCATTAATTTATCGTATGATAATAACAATATGCTTTACATCCCAGTTGGCTTCGCTCATGGTTTTTCAGTTTTATCTGCTGATGCGGAAGTTTCTTACAATGTTTCTGCCGAATGGGATAGAGATGCGGAAGGTGGAATTAGATTCGATGATCCTGATCTTAAAATTGACTGGAAAATATCTGATCCAATCGTTTCTGAAAAAGACAAGATTTTGCCTTTTTTGAAAGATTTAGAAAGCCCATTTTAACTGCAAGTGTATAATATTAATAATATGGAAAAGATTTTAATCACTGGCTCATCTGGAATGTTGGGCAGTTATGTCGCAAGGTCAATTGATAGAACTAGATATGAAGTTTTTTGTCCAAGTAGTGCAGAACTTAATTTGAAAGATCCGGAAGCTATTGCTAAAGCGATTAAAGAAATTAATCCAAATATTATTTTACATTTAGCGGCAGAAACCAATGTCGATTTATGCGAAGTTGATGTGCGACATGCAGCAAAAATAAATTGCAAGGCCACAGAAGTTTTATCAAAAGCAGCAAGCCAAGTTGGGGCTTGGGTTGTTTATATTTCTACTTCCAATGTTTTTGGCGCGCGTAAAAAATTAGCTTATAATGAATTGGATTTACCAGATCCTGAAAATTATTATGGTCGCTCTAAACTTGCCGGTGAGAAAGCGATTGAAAAATATTGTTCCCAAAATTGCTTAATAATCCGCGCCAGCTGGATGATTGGTGGCGGCCTTGCCAAAGATCAAAAATTTGTCGGAAAAATTGTTGGTCAGATTAAGGCTGGTGCATCAGTGTTACGCGCCGTTGATGATAAATATGGAACTGTAACTTTAGCTTCTTCTTTGGCAGCTTTCATCATCCGCTCAATTCCGGAAAGAAAAATTGGCACTTACCATTTTGCCAGTCAAGGTTTGGTAACTAGATTCGATATTGCAAAAGCAGTTGCTAAATATCTAAATTTTCAAGGTCAAGTTTTGGCTGCAAAATCATCAGAATTTCCTCTTTCTGCTCCTCGTCCCGATTCTGAAGGAATAGTTTCGGTTTATTTAGATAAAGAAGACGGAATCGGATTATTTGAAGATGATATTAAGAAATATATCTCCGAAGAATTCGTTTAGAAAACATTTTTACAAATCAAGAATATGGATAATAAACAAGATTTTAAGGCTGATCTATTTGCCTCATTCAAAGCCTTTATGTCAGATCTAAAGAATGCCAGAAAGAAATTTCAGACTAATCTTTCTAACAATCAAAATAATAGTTTTGAAACTTTCAGGCATGATTTAAAATTTGTGAGAAGAAGTTTTAAAGCAATATTTCGCGCAAAATTAACCAATTTTAAAGCCAAGATCAAACAGCAAAGAAGAAAGTTCAAAGATGATTTGAGAAACAGTAAGTTTTGTCAAAAATATTTTAAAAAATTTGCTAATGCTAAATTAAAAAGAGCGGCAACGAAAATTTTATTAGAGCAAGACAAAATCAATTACTATACTTGGCAATATCCCGCATTTCCTCAAAAAAATTCGGAAAAATGTTTTATCTGGTTTGTGCCCGATTGGGCCAATGTTTGGGGCGGCGGGCACTATACTTTATTTCGTTTTGCTAATCATTTTGCTAATCTTGATGGCATAAAAAACATCATTTATATTTATAATGATACCAAGCGCCGTGATGTTGAAACTATTGAAAAAGAATTAAATGGCGCGATCCCAAACTGTAAATTAAAAGTTATAATTGACCCAAATCTTTTGCCGCAGTGCGATGTAGCTTTCGCAACAACTTGGCAATCAGCATATGACGTGAAAGCTTTTCCTTACGCTAAAACTAAATTTTATTTCATGCAGGATTATGAAAGCCAGTTTTACGCATATGGCACGCGATCAATGCAGGCTAATAACAGTTATAAATTTGGTTTTTATGGTGTTACGGGTGGCCCATGGTTGCGCCAGAACTTTGAAAGTTATGGAGGAGAGGCGCAAAATTATATTTTCTCAACTGACAAAAATATTTTTTATCCCGACGATAATGGCAAGGTAGGAGATAAAGTTTCTAAAATTTTCTTTTATGGACGACCTTCAACCGAAAGGCGTTGTTTCGAACTTGGAATGGCTGCGCTTGCAAAAATTGCCAAGCTTTATCCGGAAGTAGAAATTGTTGTTGCGGGATTGCAACTTGATTTTGAAATGCCATTTAAGGCAACCTTGCTTGGAAATTTAAGTCTAAAAGCAACCGGAGATCTTTATCGAACTTGCGATGTTGGTATTGCTTTTTCTGGAACCAATTTATCTTATCTTCCGGTTGAATTAATGGCTTCAGGTTGTCCGGTTTTAACCAATAACGGACCGCAAACGGAGTGGTATTGTAATAATGAAAACTCGATGCTGGTTGATCCGGTTGCGGCTTCTGTTGTAGAAGGTTTTCAAAAATTATATGATTCCAAAGAATTGCGCCAGAAGCTGGTTACCAAGGGTTTAGAAAAATCAGCAAGTACGAGTTGGGAAAAAGAAATGGATAAGATTTATGATTTTGTAACTAGTAAATTATAAGATTCTTTAAGGTTCACAAAAATTTATAACATTTAACAGAACCAACTCCTGACATCAATTTAACACTTAATATGTTATTCGATCGCAGCATTCGCCTGATAATAAACCAGTTCATGTTATTACTGTTGATTTGAAAATTATTTTTTTAACAGAATTAAAATATTTTTTTGAATGAATAGATATTTCGGTAATCTCGATGTCTTTAGAACCATTTTGGCTCTATCCGTTGCTCTTGGTCATTTCTTTATCTGGAATGGTCAATTTGGAATTATTTCTCAATCATTTTACATGGCTGTGGATATATTTTTTGTGCTTAGCGGCTTTGTCTTAACCCAAAAAACCATTAATTCTAAAATTGCTGAAATCTCGCGCTTCGTTAATCAATTTTTATTTAAAAGATTTTTTCGAATTTATCCGCTTTATATTTTGCTTTTTACAGCATGTGCATTGATGCAATTTATTGAATTTGGCAAAGATGTTGATTCATTTTATTATTTTTTAATAAGTTTTTTCCTTCTACAGGCTATGGGTTTTGAAACCAATGCCAATCATATTTTTGCTGACACAGTTATTGGAATTTCCTGGTCAATATCGGTAGAATTATGGATAGGATTATTGTTTTTCCCTTTTGTTTTTATGCTTAAAAAACACACAGAAATTCTACTAGTTTTTTGTCTAATTTTGGCTACCTGTGCGACAGCCTTAATTTTTTTCTTTTCACCAAATTACCTGAATGTCAACCTGCAAAGAATTGGCTTCCTAACATTCGGTGGCGTTAGGTGTGTTGGTGGTTTGGCAATTGGCTGTATTTCGTTTTTTATTTTTGGGCATAATTAAAAAAATGGGGGGCTAAAAACCCACTTTTCGCCCCCAGTTTTTCAGCAGAAATTTCACCGCTTTTTTCTTCCGATTTTTATCCAATCCTCGGTGAATTTTTACCCTCTCTTTGATGTGTCCAAACATCCCTTCTAGAT
>CAMAXU010000037.1 GCA_945862455.1 Rickettsia typhi
AGCAGTTAAATATTGGGATTCTCTGGCTTCCGATCAAGGCGCTAAATATGACAAAGAATTAATTTTACATGCTGATGAAATTGCTCCACAAGTAACTTGGGGAACCAGTCCAGAAGACGCTCTGCCAATCACTGCTAAAGTTCCATCTCCGGAAAGTTTTTCTGATATTGGCAAACAAGAAGCTGTTAAAAGATCGCTTGAATATATGGGTCTTGTCGCTGGAACTCCGCTTGAAGAAGTTATAATCGATAAAGTTTTCATTGGCTCTTGCACTAACGGCAGAATTGAAGATTTCCGCGAAGCTGCAAAAATTGTTGATGGCAAAAAAATCGCCTCAAATATCAAACTTGCAATGGTAGTTCCGGGATCAGGCTTGGTTAAAGAACAAGCTGAAAAAGAAGGTCTTGATAAAATTTTTATCGCAGCAGGTTTTGAATGGCGCGAACCGGGTTGCTCAATGTGTTTGGCAATGAATTCTGATAAATTGGAATTTGGCGAAAGATGTGCTTCAACTTCCAACCGAAATTTTGAAGGCAGACAAGGTCGCGGCGGCAGAACTCACCTTTTAAGCCCAGCAATGGCAGCAGCAGCAGCTCTAACCGGACATTTAACCGATGTTAGAAAAATGATTTAAATGTTGACTCACTCTCGAACAAACCATGAGACCATAACTAGAAACTATGATTTCAGCGGTTCTGGTCTCACGCCACCGCTAATAAAAACAGCAGAAACAATTTCTGGCAATAAAGAATTTTGCTGGACAATTAGCTTGGCAAAAGATTTAGCCGCAATTTTTTCTTCAATTTTTTTGTCAGCAATTGGCTACGGAATATTGATGGTAATGATCGCTCTTAAACTTGAAGCTAATGTTAAAAATGAAATTTTAATCTCACTTTCAACCGCCACTCAAATTGGCGCTGGCGTGATTTTTTCACGCTTCCTTCCCTCGCTGGGCCGCAAAACCGGCATGATTAACAGCATTTATTTTGGCTCAATTATTTCAGCAATCTGCGCCCTAACGCTTTTTATTTATCCAGGTTATTTACTTTGGCTTTTAATTATTTTTTGCATCGGAACTTCTTTTTTCATTTGCGGCGTAACCCGCAATACAATCATGATTGATCTGGCTCCAACTCACATGCGGGCAATGGTTATTTCAATGGGAACAATGCTGGTTGCAATTGGCAATAGTTTGGGACCGGTGCTTTTAAATATTTTACAATCTTTTGATAGTTTTTCGACTTACGTAATTGCTAGCGGATTTTACATCGCTTCAATGATTCCGCTCGCTCGCCTTAAAAAACTTGATGCCGTAGTTCGCGAAGAAAAAAATATTTCAATTTGGCGCTATATAAAAAATTCCCCAAAAATCATGCTCGCCGCTTTTTGCGTGAGCTACGCCATGTCTTCTTCCAGCGCCTTTTTAATTATTTACGGAATTAAAATTGGTATGCCTGAAGACGAAGCTTCTTTGCTTTTGTCAGTTTTACTTTTCGGTACGATTTTTTATATTCCAATCGGCTATTTGGCTGATATTATGAGTCGCCGATTTTTAATGATTTTCTTTGCTATTCTTGCCCTCGCTTTTGCTTATATGCTTCATATCAACCAATTTTCGCATAAAATTTATCCTCTACTTTTCCTGATGTTTGGCGCACTTGCCGGAGTAAAACTTCCGGCAATTATTTTGATAAATGAAAAATATAAACCCACACAAAGACTCGCCGTTAATAGCGCTTTTTCACGAATCAGTTTATTTGGAAATATAGTTGGTCTTTTTGCCACTGGAACTATCATGAAAAACCTTGGACCGCAAGGTTTATGGCTTTCGGTGATAGCAATTTTATCACTATTTTTATTTTTCTGCTGTTTAAATTATACCAAAAAAATCATCAAAAAAGAATTTAAGCCAAGCGATTTCTCAATCTTTAACAAACATAGAAATGAACAACTTCCCGAAATCTAAATGTATTTTTAGTAAAATTTTTAAAAAAATTATGCGCTGCGATAATTCGTCAATCGTTGCCAGTGTTAATTTGCAAGGCGTAATCGGCAAAGATTCAAAACTTTCTTCGGGATTAAATTTTGAAAATATCGCACCACTTTTGAAACGCGCTTTTGAAATGAAAAAAGTCAAAGCCGTAACTCTAAACGTAAATTCACCAGGTGGTTCACCAGTTCAATCAGAATTAATTTATAATTATATTCGCGAATTGTCAGAAGAGAAAAAAATTCCAGTTTACACTTTTGCCCAAGACGTTGCTGCTTCTGGCGGCTATTGGCTGCTTTTAAGTGGTGATGAAATTTATGCTCACAATTCTTCAATCATCGGATCAATTGGCGTAATTTTTTCGAGCTTTGGTTTTGTTGACTTAATCAAAAAACTAGGGGTTGATCGTCGCGTTTATACTGAAGGAAAAAATAAAGCGATTCTTGATCCATTTTTGCCGGAAGAAAATGAAAATATCGAAATTCTAAAAGACGCGCAGCGCGATATTTTTGAAGGCTTTAAAGAGCTAGTAAAATCAAGACGTGGCGCTAAATTAAAAAATAACGAAGATAATCTTTTTACGGGCGCTTTTTGGTCTGGAAAAAAATCAGCCGAGTTAGGTTTGGTTGACGAAATTTGCGATATGAGAAAAAAGATGAAAGAAAAGTTTGGCGATAAAGTAAAGATTCAACAGATCACCGCAAAAAAAGGATTGATAAAAAGTTTCTTTTCAGAAAAGTCTTCTTCTATTGAAAGCCTGCTTAACAAAGTTGAGGAACGAATTAGTTTTAACAAATTCGGACTTTAAAAAATTTCCCCAAAATAAAAACAATTCTAAAAAATTATAAATCATGACCTTCTTCACTTCGACTCTACAAAATTCTGATCCCGTAATAGCAAAATCAATTTCTCACGAACTTGATCGTCAAAAATATCAAATCGAATTAATTGCTTCTGAAAATATCGTAAGCCGCGCTGTTCTTGAAGCACAAGGCTCTGTATTTACAAATAAATATGCTGAAGGCTATCCTCAAAAAAGATATTATGGTGGTTGTGAATTTTCTGATGAAGTCGAGCAAGCTGCAATTGACAGGCTTTGCAAACTTTTCGGCGCTAATTTTGCTAACGTTCAACCTCACTCCGGCGCAAGTGCAAATTTGGCAGTTTTTTTAGCACTTCTTCAGCCCAACGACACAATTCTTGGAATGTCTTTAGCCGCTGGAGGTCATTTAACTCACGGCGCGCAACGCACAATTTCGGGCATGTGGTTTAAATCAGTGCAATATGGAATTCGTTTAGATGATGGTTTGATTGATTACGATCAAATGGAAAGTTTGGCTCGCGAACATAAACCAAAATTGATTATTGCCGGAATTTCTTCTTACCCAAGAATTGTTGATTGGTCGCGTTTCAAAAAAATTGCCGATGAAATCGGCGCACTTTTAATGGTTGATATGGCTCACGTTGCTGGTTTGGTTGCTGCCGGAATTTATCCGTCTCCAATTGGCGTTGCTGATATTGTAACTTCAACAACTCACAAAACTTTGCGCGGACCTCGTGGTGGCGTGATTTTAACTAATAATGAAGAATTGGCGAAAAAAATTAATTCTGCCGTTTTTCCAGGTCTTCAAGGTGGACCTTTAATGCATGTGATCGCTGCCAAAGCGGTTGCATTTGCTGAAGCTTTACGCCCAGAATTTAAAGATTACGCGAAACAAATTGTAAAAAACGCGCAAGTTTTGGCCGAAGTTTTAATCAAGCGCGGTCTTAAAATCACAACTGGCGGAACTGATTGCCACTTGATGGTTGTTGATTTAACGCCACTTGAAACTTTAACTGGAAAAGAAGCAGAAAAAGTTTTGGAACGCGCTGGCTTAACCTGCAATAAAAATGCGATTCCAAATGATCCAAGAAGCCCATTCGTAACTTCAGGTCTTCGTTTTGGAACAGCAGCTGGAACTACTCGCGGCTTCAAGGAAAAAGAATTTGAAAAAATCGGTAACATGATTGCTGATATACTTTCGGGATTTGTAAAAGATGGCGAAGAAGGCAATAAAACTCTAGAAGAAAAAGTTAAATCTGAAGTCGCAACTTTGTGCAAAGAATTTCCGATTTACTAGATTAAGAGGATAGATCCTGAACTCGTTTCAGGATCTATTTTAATTTTAAAAAAACTAACGAGGTAAAAATGCCAGATAAAATAAAACTAATTGCATCAAAGTTTTCTCCTTACTGCCACCGCGTTGAAATGGTGTTACTCGAAAAAAATATTCCTCACGAAAAACAAGAAATCACTTTAGCTGACAAACCAGATTGGTTTGTTAAAGACGCGCCTCTTGGTAAAGTTCCTTTGTTGTATGTGGGCGACAAACCACTTTTTGAATCAATCGCTATTTGCGAATATTTGGAAGATGCTTTTCCAGAAAACCCTCTTCACTCAACTGATTTGATAGTAAGAGGCTGGCATCGCGGCTGGATGGAATTTAGCAACGGAATTATGTCCACAACTTTTGGCATGATGTTTGCCCAAAATCAGGAAGAATTTGATTTAAAAAAAGCTGAAACCATATCAAGACTGGCGATTCTGGATAAACATTTAAAATTCAACCCATATTTCGACGGAGAAAAATTTTCTTTGGTTGATATTTGCATGGCTTCAATGTTTAAACCATTAACTTACATTGATAATAAATTCACTTTAGAAATTTTTGATCTTTACAAAAATGCTGCAACTTATGTTGAAAGTGTTGTATCTCGTGGATCTTTATATAAAGCCCTTCCAGCGGATTATGAAGAAATTTTTAAATCCTTCCTTGAAAGAAAAAAATCTCATCTTTTGACGATGAGTTTTAGTTTGTAATATTTTTTAAATTTCTAAAAATATATATGGACCTGCGTCTTTCGGCGTAGGTCCATAACTGTTTTAGCCACCTTCTATTTCATCAAAATGACAATTATCGCCAACACAAAATTAAAAATTAAAAAACATCACGAAGTTCGCATAGTGCGCGGACATCCTTGGATTTTTTCTAACGAAATCGAAAATTTCGCCGCTTTAAAATATCTCGAAAAAGGCACATTAATTGAAGTTCAAATCAAGAAAGATGAGCCTTTTGCCATTGCCTATTTCAACCCGAATAACCTGATTTCAGCGCGTATTTTAAGTTATGATGTAAAGCAGGAAATTAATGAGAATTTTTTCATTGAAAAAATTTCTGCCGCCAAAATTTTACGCGATCGTTTTTTTGACAAACCTTTTTATCGCCTGATTCATTCCGAAGCTGATTTTCTTCCCGGCCTAATTATTGATCGTTTGGACAATATTTTATCATGCCAAATTTCTACCGCTGGAATGGAAAAATTATCTCCGCTTTTAATTTCTGCTTTGGAAAAACTTTTTCCTGATGCCGCAATAATTTTTAGAAATGACGTTGAATCAAGAAAGCTCGAAGGCTTGGAACTCTATATTAAAACCATTAAAGGCGAAATTCCTGATAAAATTGAAATTGAAGAAAATGGTTTAAAATTTGCAATTGATGTTAAGTCTGGTCAAAAAACTGGCTGGTTTTTTGATCAAAGAAAAAATCGTGATTTTATTGGCTTAGTTTCTAAAAATTGCGATGTACTTGACGCCTTCTGCTACCTTGGTGGATTTGGTTTAAATGCTTTAAAAAACGGCGCGAAATCTGTGACTTTTATTGATTCATCACAAGAAGCAACAAATCACGTTAAACAAAATATCACGCTTAATAATTTCACTCAAAAAACTGAAATTATTACCAAAAAAGTTTACGAAACTTTAGATAATGCTGATTTTCAAAAAAATCAATTTGACGTTGTAGTTCTTGATCCGCCAGCTTTCATCAAATCAAAAAAAGATTTTTTCTCTGGCTTAAAAGGTTATGAAAAACTGGTAAAACTTTCAGCAAATTTAGTTAAGCCAAATGGTTTGTTGATGCTTGCTTCATGCTCGCACAACGCCACGATTGTTGATTTGATCGCAGCGGCGAATGATGGCTTTAGAAAAAGCAATCGTCGCGCCAAGTTGATTCGTTCATTTGGAGCTGATTTAGATCATCCGATTCATCCAGCGCTAAAAGAAAGCGAATATTTGAAATCGATTACATTTATGGTTGAGTAAATTTAAACCGACAAAACTCTTATAAAAAATATGACGAAAATCTTGGTAACTGGCGCACTTGGGCAAATTGGTTCTGAACTTACGGCGGCGCTTAAAAAAATTTATGGCGAAAAAAATGTTATAACTTCCGACGTAAAAATTTCTGACATTTCTGAAGAATTTTTACCTTACGAAACTCTCAATGTTTTAGATAAAACACGCCTTGCCGAAATTGTAAAAAAACACGATATAAAAATTATTTATCACCTCGCAGCAATTCTTTCTGCGGCTGGTGAAAAAAACCCCAATTTATGCTGGGATGTAAATATGACGGGCTTGCATAATGTTTTAGAAGTTGCGCGCGAACTGGCAGTTAAACAAATTATTTGCCCAAGTTCAATCGCAGTTTTCGGCCCCGAAACGCCACGCAACAATACGCCGCAAGAGACCGTGATCTTGCCAAAAACAATGTATGGTCTAACCAAAGCTGCTGGGGAATTATTGTGCGATTATTATGTTGCCAAATTTGGTCTGGATGTGCGCGGAACTCGCTATCCGGGGCTTATAAGCCACAAAACTTTACCGAGTGGAGGAACAACTGATTACGCGGTGGAAATTTTTTACGAAGCAATCAAGAAAAAATCTTATACCTGCTTTTTAGAAAGCAACACCACTTTGCCGATGATGTATATGCCAGATGCAATTCGCGGCACGATTCAACTTGCTGAAACTGATTTTTCTAAATTAAAAAATCACTCTAATTTTAATTTCGCTGGCATCAGTTTTTCCTGCGCTGAATTGGCTGATGAAATTAAAAAACATATTCCAGATTTTAAAATTGATTATGCACCTGATTTCCGCCAAGAGATCGCCAATTCGTGGCCACGCTCAATTGATGATTTAGAAGCTAGAAAACAATGGGGTTGGAAGGTTGAATATGATTTAGAAAAGATGACAAAAGATATGATTTTTAATCTGAAGAAAAAACTACAAAATCCCCACTGAAGAACCCCATCCCCATTCTCAGTAATTTTAAAATCGGTAAATTCTTGGTAAAAAAATCTCCAACAGGTGAAGTAAAATTTGGAGCAAAAAATTCTTCAACTTCCTGAGTTTCATCAACTTCCTGATATGGCTTAAGATCAGTCTCAAATCGTGCCCAACTCCTGTCAGTAGTGCGTTAGAATAATTAGGAGATTTAGAGAAAATTAACTCGATTGGTTTGAGGGATTTGCAACAGTCCCTTAATTTACTCTTCGTAAGTGGAATACATGTAAGAAGTAACCGAATCAAATTCAGCAGCACAAGAATCTACACGCTTGTAACTTGGATTTAAATCCAAAGCACAACGCAATTCCCGCACTTCTTTTTCAGTTTGACTCGTAATTTTTGCTAAACGCTTATCAGCAAAACCCATACGTTTTAAATTTAGAAAATCTTCGCGGTTTTTTGGCAGTCCCTCTTTGCGAACTTTTGCTTCAACCAAAATCACTGAATAAACCTGTTCTAAAAACCATGGATCATAAGAAGTGATTTGATTAATTTCTTTGCAGGAAATTCCTTCCCGCATTGCTTGCGCAATCAATAATAATCTGTTTGGAGCAGCAATCTTTAATTTTTCTTTGATGATTTTTATGCGAATTTCTGGATCTTCCGAGGCAATCACAATTTCATCTAAACCACTTAAATTTCCTTCCAAAGAACGCAGTGCTTTTTGGAAACTCTCAATAAATGAACGACCAATTCCCATAACCTCGCCGACTGATTTCATTGAGCTGGAAAGCACATTATCGCTACCTTTAAATTTTTCAAAAGTGAATTTTGGGATTTTGGTAATTACGTAATCAATTGTCGGTTCAAATGAAGCTGGCGTTGCGCCGCCTGTGATGTCATTTTTAATTTCATCGAGAGTGTAGCCAACCGCTAATTTGGCAGCTACTTTAGCAATTGGAAAACCTGTAGCTTTCGAAGCAAGCGCCGAAGAGCGCGAAACTCTTGGGTTCATTTCAATTACGGTCATGCGACCATCGGCGGGATTTACGGCGAATTGCACATTTGATCCGCCAGTTTCTACACCGATTTCACGAAGCACCGCAATTGAAGCGTTGCGCATGCGTTGATATTCTTTGTCGGTCAAAGTTAATGCTGGCGCAACTGTGATTGAATCTCCTGTATGTACGCCCATCGGATCGACATTTTCGATTGAGCAAATAATGATCGTGTTGTCATTTTTGTCGCGCACAACTTCCATTTCATATTCTTTCCAACCAATGATTGACTCATCGATTAGCACTTCATGAGTTGGAGAAATTGTTAAACCATATTCAATGATTTGTTGATATTCTTCTTTACTGTAAGCCACACCGCCACCGGCGCCACCCATGGTAAAAGATGGGCGAATGATTGCTGGTAATCCAACTTTTTTAAGCGCTTCCCAAGCTTCTTCCATATTGTGAACAATGGCGTTTTTCGGGGTTTCAAGACCGATTTTATCCATCGCTTTTTGGAAAAGCGCACGATCTTCAGCTTTGTTAATTGCTTCAATTGAAGCGCCGATTAGTTCAACATTATATTTTTCAAGAACACCTTTTTTGGCTAATTCTATCGCACAGTTTAACGCAGTTTGTCCGCCAACTGTTGGCAAAATTGCATCTGGTTTTTCTTTTCTGATGATTTCTTCAACGATAACAGCGTTGATTGGTTCAATATATGTTCGATCAGCAATATCGGGATCAGTCATTATTGTTGCTGGATTTGAGTTAATCAAAATCACGCGATAACCCTCTTCGCGCAACGCTTTGCAGGCTTGAGTTCCAGAATAGTCAAACTCGCAAGCTTGTCCGATAACGATTGGTCCAGCCCCGATGATGAGGATGGATTTAATGTCTGTTCTTTTAGGCATTTTGATATTTGTAAAGAAAAAGATGTGAAAAAAATTCCGCTGCATTTAAAAAGCGCGGGCGACAAAAGTCAATTGATAGAGATTGGTTAAATATTTAAAAATATAACATTATTTAGAGATCGCACGGACAACGTCGTGAAGACGGAGTGACAATGCTAAAGTAAGTATCGTCACCCCGTCTTCACGACGGTGTCCATGCGATCTTTACACTTAAACACATGAGTAAAAACACAAAAAAAGCACCGATTAATTACAAGAAAGCCTTGACCCGCTTGATGGCAGTACAAATTCTTTATCAATATGATTTTTTGGATGGCGAAAAAAAGATTGATGAAGTCAAGAATGATGTGGTTGAAAATTATTTATTAAATCCAGAATTAGATGCCTGTTCATTTCGCAACGAAATTGACGAAAATTTTTTAAACACGCTTTTAACCGGCGTTGCTCTTGATACGCCAAAAATTGACAGTGAAATTACAGAATTTTTACGCGACGGTTGGACGATGGAAAAAATTGAAGATGTTTCGCGCCAGATTTTACGCTTCGGAACTTTTGAGTTGAAATTTATGCATGACATTCCAGCGAAAGTTGTGGTTGATCAATATGTTGATATTGCGGCGAGTTTTTTTGATAGCGGAAAAATTACTTTTATCAATGCAACACTTGATGCAGTGGCGAAGAAGTTTCGTGGCGAAGAATTTTTGAGTAAAAAAAGTAAATAATTAATCTAAAATGACCAAAAAAATCCTATTCGCAAAAGTCAATTCTGTCTTTGGAATTAAAGGCGATGTAAAGCTTATTGTATTTTCGGATAATCCAGAAAATATCGAGAAATATTCTTTGTTTGATGAAAAAGAAAACCCACTAAAAATCAAAATCAGCAATAAAAATAAAACTGTAATTGGAACCAGTTCAGGAAATCCAATCATCATTGCTAAAATTGACGGCATCAATGACCGCAACGCTGCAGAATTAATACGCGGCAAAGAAATTTTTACCAATCGCACTGATTTTGAAGCAACTAATGAAGATGAATTTTATTATGTCGATTTGATTGGATTAGATGTGATTGACAGCGCTTCTAAAAAAATTGGTAAGGTTATAAATATTCTAGATCACGGCGCTGGCGGAGTTATTGAAATTAAGTTTGATGAGATTGCAGATGAAAAAGATCACATTGATAATTTTCCATTCAAGAATGAGATTTTTCCAGAAGTGAATTTGAAAGAAGGATTTATTCGGTTTGAAATGCCGGAATTTGTTGAGAGAAAATAGCCTAAACGGCTATAGTTCAAATCTAACTTTGTTATTAAAATTTTATTAAATTTTCTCTCTATTTCTTATAAAACCAAAAAATATCACAACCTACAAACAAAAACTCAAAAATATTATAGCATTACTTGAAGCCTATTCCACTTTTAAAAACCTAGCTTTTTTATATTACAATTAGCAATCATCTTACTAAAAAAAATTTAAAACAAAATTCACCAAATTCATAAATAAAAAATTTCAGCCAAATATTTTTCTGTAAAAAAGAAATTACCTAACTTGCAATTAAAATTTCTCTAAAATAACTTGCGTCGCCTCTTTGATCTTAAAGAGAAAAAAACCCTTATAAACCTTGCTTTCAGAAAATCTGAATTAAAGTTTATATGCACAACTAAGTGGAAGTGTGGCCGAGTGGTTTAAGGCAGCAGTCTTGAAAACTGCCGAGCATGCAAGTGTTCCGTGAGTTCGAATCTCACCGCTTCCGCCATACACGCCTTTGCGAACCGAATCTCACATAGGTTTTAGCAAATTTCTCTACCCGTCTTCAAGCCCTGTGTTTGATGTTGTCCTAGCCCCCAAAAATCCCCCAACTTCAGGAGAGAATTTTATTTTTTAGCCAGAGCTAAATTTGTTAATATTTTTACTTACAATGGAATCAGTAAAATTAGCAATATTTTGCTGCTGATCTAAAAATACTTTTGGCGACAATCCACCCAGTGATGAATGAGGTCTTTTGTAATTATATTCAATCAGCCAATCATCAGTTATATCTCTGATCTCATCTAGTGATTCAAAA
>CAMAXU010000038.1 GCA_945862455.1 Rickettsia typhi
ACTCTCGATTAGCGTTATTGATGACGGGATGGGAATTGGCTTTAAAGATTATGAATCTTCAGCAAAGCAAATCGGCAAAAAAGATGAAAGTTCAATTAATGGAATAGATATCTCGGTTGAAACAATCGAGGATTTGGTCAAGCTACATCAAGGAGAAATCGTCTATAAAAATGAAATAAACAAAGGTTCGAACACCACTATCATAATTCCTTATGTTAAAAAAGTAGACAAAGCAACTTCTAGCGCTAAAATTCCCCCAGAATCAGATAAAATAATTCCTTTTCCAACTAGAAATCACGATTAAGTATTCCGGATGACAAAAAAAAGAAGAGATGATGCAAAAGATGAATTAGATTTAAAACCGGTTGATGAAAAAATAGCAGGACAAATTTCACAAAGATTCGAACAATTGGCGATCGGTGTGCAAACTTTGTTTAATGGCCTTCAAAGACAAGCCATGACAAATCTAGGAACTATCAATTTTTACAGTAATTCAGCTAATCGCGCAAAAAACCCAAAAGTTAATCTTTCAAGTCTCACCGATGGTTTATCATCAAGATTGCTATATCAAGGGGTCGCAACATATCCATCACTAATAATTAGAAGCTATTTAACAAACGAAACCGACTTACCAAAGCTTGCTATTAGCCTTGCTTCTTGCGGTACTGAAACTTTTCTTGGAGTATTGCCCGAAATTAACAGCTCACGAAAAACATTCGCTAAATTGGGAATAGATATTTCACGGCAAGATTTGCTCCCCGCTGCTTCTAGAGTTTTTTTTCCTTATTTATGTAGGAATGCTTTGGCATGGGCTGCTATCAACAGCAATTCAAACGACAGTATTCCTAGCAAACTTGCTCACGGCGCTTTGGCAGGATTTTCATCAAGCTTTTTTCACAATATTGGTAATAAAGTTATTGAGAATACGCCTAGCAAAACTTGGCAAGAAACTGCTGAAATAGTTATGCAAGAAGTTAAACAAAAGCCTTTAAGTTTTTTCAATGGGGCATCTTTTAGAGCTGCTTCAATAGCTGCAACAGGACTCTTTCTAGCTCCAGAAGCAACAAAACGTATTGAAAATGCTTGTAATGAGATGGCGCAGTATTTTTTCGAAGGATTAAATCCATCCACTTCTCCAAAACCTGAAAAAATTGGAAAGATGGTAACTGAAACAAAAGAACGAAAACAATGAGAAGCATTATATCAAGATCCTTAAGAGCCAATAATCCATCACTTTTGATTTCATCGACATGGCAATTAACCTCTCGTCAATTTGGATCGTTGGCGAAAGATAGGCTAACCGATCGCGAGAAAGAAACTTTTAGCGCTTTGGCTGAAGGGGAATCAATAGATCCGTATAAAGACTATCTTTCTGTTCAGAAGAAATCAGGAGAAATTTTAGAAGAGATTTTATCTCCAGAATTGAAAGATAATCTGAAATGCTTTGGATCGCGCGGAAGATCTATTTTCTTTCTGCAAAACTGCCCAACTATCGGAAATAGTAAAATATTACCTCCGACCCCTCCCCTAGCTCCACCATCGTCTCAAAGATCAAAATCGAAAGATAACGTTAGCGAATATTTCATGCTTGGAATATCGGGTTTACTCAGAGCTGAGCCATATCTGATCGAAAATGTTAGAGATGGAACAGTTATAAATCAGATTATCCCAACCAACGCTTACTCAAACTCTGGGTCAGGATATAAAGTTCCTTTTGGTCTTCATAATGAAGTAGTTCACGAACCAAAAGTTCCCGATTTCTTTCTTTTACTTGCTCTTCGAGGCAACCCTTTAGCAAAAACAAATTACTGCATTCTTGATGATATAATCAGCGTTCTTCCACCTCAAATTTTAGAAGAGCTAAAAAAGCCAAATTTCCTTATGAAAAGTGGCGATGCCGCAATTTTCAAAGAAGCTAAAGAATTTAGATGTCCAATCATCACAACCGATAATAATGGCACTCAAAATATTAGGCTTAATACCGCGCCAGGAAGATGTGAGGGTTTAAATGAAGAGGCAAAAATTGCCCTTAAATACTTAAACGAATGTCTTGCAAAAGATGTTCCAATTCACGGAATTGCCCTGCAAGATGGCGAGATGTTACTTATTGAGAATGGAAAAACTCTGCACGGCAGAACTGAATTTGAAGGTGATAGATGGGTACAAAGGATGAATTTGAGGCAATCAACCTCTGGCGATAAAACCCAAAAAAGATGATTTAATTTGTTTTTCTTTTCAAAAACTAGAAACTTGGTAGGTTCTCAAGATAGCTTTTTTCCCATATTTTTTGATAAGTTTCTGGAGCAATATTTCCTCCAGATAACATAACCAAAACTCTTTGTTTCGTTTTTTGGGTTTTAAGCCATTCAAAGGCTCCAGCCATAGAAACTGCCGAAGTTGGTTCTACTGTTATTTTAAGAAGATGCATCAACCACTGCGTCCAGTAAATTATATCTTTTTCAGGAATTTCAAAAAAACCATCCAGCTTCTGTAAATAGTAAAAAGTTCTCTCAGAAACCGCAGGAGCTCTTGCTCCGTCAGCAATAGTTGGCGGAGAATCAGTAAATTTTATAATTTTTTTTGCTGCATAAGATTGAGCTGCATCATTGGCTTGTAAAGGCTCAACCCCATAAACTTTTACGTTAGGTGCTAATAATTCTTTTGCTAAAAGAGTTCCAGAAAGCCATCCGCCTCCGCCGCAAGTTGCAAATATAGCATCAGGATTTGCACCATCTTGCAAAGCTTCGTAACATGAAGTTCCTTGACCAGCAATTACTCCGTCATTGTCAAATGGATGGATGAATAGAGATCCGTTATCTGCTATTTCAGCAGTTTTTTCTTCAGCTTCTTTTCTGGTCGAGGTATTTATTACATCCGCTCCGTAATATTTTGTTGCCTGCTGCTTAACTGGAGAGGTGAAGGAAGGAAGAATGATTGTAGTTTTTACATTTAACATTCTGCCAGCAATGGCGACTGCTTGCGCATGGTTTCCCGAACTAAATGCAACAACCTTTTTAGGTAATGCATTTTGTTCCTTCAAAGATAAAAGCGTATTCAATGCTCCTCTTATTTTAAAAGCTCCAATCTTTTGCAAACACTCCGCTTTAAATAAAATCTCATGACCAAGCAATTCATTGAGAATTGAAGAAGATAAGATTGGAGTTCGATGAATGTATGGCGCAATTCTCTTATGAGCTATTTCAATTTCAGAAGGATTTATAATTTTAAAAGATTCGTTATTCATATTCTTTATTTAAAAAATTCAAAAATAGCGTCAATTTCTATCGCGCTGTTTGAAGGAAGGCTAGAAACTCCTACAGAAGTCCTGGTTGGTTTTCCATTTTCGCCAAAAATCTCAACCATTAAATCTGAAGCTCCATTTGCAACAACTGCATGCTCCAGAAAGTTATGATCACAATTAACAAAAACATTAAGTCTAACGCAGGATTTTATTTTGGATAAATCTCCATCGCAGGCCATTTTGACCTGCGATAGAATATTTAAGGCACATAGCTTGGCAGCTTCTTTAGCTTGTTCTAAATTTAAATCTTTACCAACCTTTCCACAAAATTTCATTTGTCCATTTTCTCTGCAGGTTTGTCCTGCAATGAAAAGTAAGTCACCAACCCTTTTAAAAGCTATATAGTTGGCAACTGGATTGTTGATATTTGGAAGTTTTATTTGCAAATTCATGTTAAAGCGTTTCCTTGTCTTGAGTTATTTCTTGAACTATCAGCTGATTCCTTAGTTATTCTTTTTAGCCAACTTTGATCTTTAGAAGTTTTAGATTTTTCAGAATAAGAATAAGCTGTTGCTTTGTTGACCGAAGAGTCAGGATTTTCTTCTAAAAATTTTTTTACATCTCGAGATTCCATTATAACTTTTCTTAAAAGTGAAGATGCTTCTTTCAGGTTGAATCTTTTATCTTTTATTACATCACTAACTGCTCTATAATATCCCTCAGCAATATTTTCAGTATCCCGCTCATCTTGTTTTTTTAAAAAACCTCTTTGTAACCATCTATTTGGATTTTCTATATAGCCACCACGACCATGCATTACTCCCCTTATTTTATCCAATCCCCATCCATTGTTAAAAATCAAGGCTTCGCCGCGCTGAATACTTATGCCGTTTATTTCCCCATCAGCCTCAACTTGGCTAAATCTTTCAGAAATGTAATTTAGTGCTACTTCTGCTCCTGAAGTTAATGGCCTAATTCTCTCCATAACTTGGTACAACCTAAGCCTCAATCTTCCAGACTCTTCTTGAGTTATTAATGAAAAATTTCCTTTTTCAATTTCATCAAAACCAGCTCCGGATCTTATTTCAAATTCTGGTTTTTTCATTGCCTCAACTATTTCTTCAGGAAAACTTTCTATAAATCCTTCGAGAAAAAAATAAGTTGTTTTTGTGCTCGAATCAGCTTCAAGACCAATCAACATCAAAAATTCTGGAGGACTTTGTTCAAAAGGATTTTCTGTATGAAGATAAAAAGGATCTCTACCTTTGCTTGAGGTTGTATTTTCAAGCCCTTTTACGGGGGCAATATTATGAATTGGTTTTCCCCCCTGTTCTTTAGGGTTTGATTCAAGCTTATATCCCATTAAACTAGCTACTCCAAAAGCAGCTTTTTCGCTAACTTTGGTTTTTTTATCAGATCTTTCTGCAACGGTATCAGCATCTGGCACTTCTCGATCTATAGGCATTCCTTTTATCAGAATTATACTTGGATCACCAGACTTCCCCATTTCTTTAAGAGTTTCTAGAACTTCAGATGGAAAAACCTCTTCTAGCTTTCCTTCCATAACTTTCATGTAGTACGATGGGTCTTTGTAAGGATCTACACCAAATTTATTAGCAAATTCGATAAATTTTTCACGCGAAGACTCTGGTATTTGGCACTCTACAACTTTCATTTTGACGCTTTCTAATTAGGTTAAAAAAGTAATTATTACTAATAATATAGTAATAATTACTAATTTAATGGTACTAATTACAATTAATCAATACTTTTTACTAACAGTTGTAAAAAACGTCTTTGCAATATCTTAGGTCAGAACCTAGGTGGGTGGAAAGGATGAATTTAAATCAAAAAGCTTCTTCTTCGACAAAAAACCAAGTCAGGTAAAATAGTAAAATACACGAAATTTTTTATCTGCGGCTTCCTCTTTTGCGCGTTGGTTTTTTATTGGCTTCAAGAACTTCATCAATTGAAGAAAATTTAGAAGTATTTGGCTGAATTGATTTGATGACATTTTCAAGTCCGCCCAAAACCATTTGTAACTTCAAAAAAGATTCCAAAGAGATCAGCCCTTTTTGTTCAAATTTGCGCAAAGTTGGCAAAGGAACTCCAGAACGCTCGGCTAAACCTTGCTGAGTTAGTCCAATTGCAAGCCGTTGTAAACGGACATTTTCGGCAATTTTTTCTTGAGCTTTTGCAACTGTAATAAGTGATAACATTGTATTAGATATAATTCAAAAATAGTGAAAGTAATATCCTAATATTAATATTTACCAAGAACTAAGTCCATCAACTCTAAATGCTTTTGCTTGGCCGCTTTGTAAGGCAAAAATTTAATGAATGCATTGCTTTTCTTGCGGCCTTATTTGCCATTTTTGCTATTCTTCTTTTGTGAAGATTTTGAAGAAATTATGTTTTCTTCGCTTCTTAAAAACATCAAAACCAAACCAACCATTTTGTCTTTTTCTTTGGGATTTGATTCGGCGATTAAAATTGTCAAACTTGCCAAAGTTTGTGGACTTATTTTATCTAAAAATTTCAAGCCCGCTTTTCTTAAAAACCAAATAAAAGCAAAAGCTCCCGATCTTTTATTGCCATCGTTAAAAGGATGATTTTTTACGATGAAATAAAGCAAATGCGCAGCTTTTTCTTCTAAACTTGGATAAACATCTTCGCCAAACGCACTTTGAAAAACATTTCCCAAAATTCCTTCTAAGGCACCTTTGTTTTTTTCAGTGGCAAAGATTGCTGCAGCCTCTTTTTTGGCGATTAATTCAGCTTTTAGTTTGGCAATATCTTGCTGCAAATCTTTTGCCGTTACAGTAATTAACCTTTTAGTGCCTGTCTTTGGAAAGCTGCCTTTGTCAAAGCTATCAAGCGAAAACCAAGTATAAGAAAATGATTTTATTAACTCTAAAATATCACCTGTTTTTAAATTTTCGCTGTTTTGAGTAAGTGTTTTAACATCTTCAATTGCTTTGAGAAATTTTTGATGATTTTGCGCGATAACTTTTTTGTTGATGGTAAAACCTTGAGTGATGTGTTTTTTTAAGGTTTTTGTTGCCCACTTTCTAAACTCAATGGCTAAAGATGATTTTGTGCGATAACCAACCGCTAAAATAATATCAAGATTGTAATGTTCTAAATTTTTAGTTTGGGTTTTTCCTTCAATAGCGCCGTGCGAAGTGGTGTGTGCAAATTTTGCACAGACCACTTTTTCATCAAGTTCTTTATCGGAAAAAATATTTTTAATATGCTTTGAAACCACAGATCTATCAACGCCAAAAATCTGCGCTATTTGCATTTTACTTGCCCAAATAGTTTCTGTTTTAATGTTGCTTCTTAGCTCAATTGCTCCGTCTTTGGCTTGATAAATCAGTGGTTTTGAGGTTGTTTCTTTTGGTTTTTGTTTAACAGTCATGCGTCATTTATTTTTTAAATTTTTAGTCAGTGCATATGTGTATGGCTTATCTTTTTCATCAACAACTAAAAACCGCTGGAATCGGTCAAAATTTAAACGCTTCTTTTTCTATGTACAAATCCATGTACAAAGCCGATTACAAAAAAGATTAACCCGCTAAAACCAAAGCTTCACGGCACTTGTTCAAATCCAGCCCCCGCAACCACTTCCAGTTCCAAAGAAATCCAATAAAGTCCGATAGAGCTACACAAGAGCGGTCTCCCCCCATTTCTCCTGTCCAAAGAAATCCAGCTAAATTCGCCTGAAGCCAAAAATTTTCCATGTACAAAACCATGTACAAAAATTTACATAAAAAGAAATTTTAACTCCATTTAAAATCTTGCAAAGCTATGATTCTATTGGTTCCAATGCATATTTTGATTACAAATGTTATGCTCCTCAATCTTCAATATAAATCTTAAAGAGTATTCTCAGTAAAATTTAATTTAAATTCCATTTCAAATTCCATTGGGCTTTTATAAAGGGACTGTTGCAAATTCCTCAAACCAATCGAGTTAATTTTCTCTAAATCTCCTAATTATTCTGTTGCTACTAAAGCCTTGTAAGGCTATGTTTTATATGCCTTCGCAACATATTTAGCTGTGCTTTTTTACCAACAAAACAACAGAATAAGAATGTTTTTCGAGCCAAAACAAATGGAAATGATTTGCTTGGACGACTTAGTTTCACAAAATCACATTTACCGAAAGTTTCTAACTCTGTAGGATTTATCTAAAACAGAACTCGAGCTAGAAAAACTAAAGCAAGATTCTGATCACAAGGGTTACGGCAACTTCCACATGTTTCTGTACTTACTCCTGCAGTTCGTTGAAGATCTTTCTGATCGCGAATTAGAAAAGTTCCTCCGAGAAAACACTGTCTAAAAATTATTCTGCCGTTTTAGTTTGCTTGACAAAACCCCTGACCACACCGCCTTCACTCGAGCTCGAGAAAAAATTGGCACTCAAAAACTTTCTCAGATTTTTGCATCTTTGCGAGGTCAGCTAAAATCTCAGGGTTACATCAGCGAAGTTTTTACCTTCGTTGACGCAACTCATCTCATCTCAAAAGTTGGCATTTGGAAAGAGCGCGATAAAGCAATTGAGCTTAAACTTGAATCTCTCAACAACAAAACTAAACACCAAAAAACAACCAAAAATTACCAAAACTGCGGACCAAAACGCAGAAAAAATCAAAAAAATTCCAAAAAAATCGAGTAGGAAATTGCTAAAAGTTCTGAGTTAGATTTTTTTAGTTTAAATTTTTTTGGAAATTAGATTTGCGACGGGCTCAAAATGGAATTTGACACGGAGTTTTAAGTTATACAAAATATGCCAAAATCTGAGATTAAAAAAGACTTAGGACAAGCTCTTAGCTAAAATTAAGTTAATCACAAAATTAAATGCTACATCGGGTTAAGAAAATATTTGAATTAGAAGCATCAACGGGAATTTTGCTTCTTGTCGCAACCTTTGCTTCTTTGCTTGTTGCCAACTCAGAAAATTTTACAATTTATCACGAATTTTTTTCGCATAAACTTCCTTTAAATTTAAACTTTGTTGGAATTTACAAAGATTTGACTCTGCATGATTGGATCAATGATGCGTTGATGGCGATATTCTTTTTGCTAGTTGGGTTGGAATTAAAAGAAGAGATTTTGACAGGAGAACTTTCCAGTAAATCACGTGCTATGCTTCCGGCAATTGCTGCTTGTGGCGGAGTGATTGTTCCGGCTTTAATTTTTTATTTTTGTAATTTTAATCACCTAGAAAATCTGCGCGGTTTTGCTATTCCAACTGCCACTGATATTGCTTTCGCTTATGGTGTAATTTGTCTTTTCGGAAAAAAAGTTTCTAAATCTCTCAAAGTTTTTCTGATTTCACTAGCAATATTTGATGATCTGATGGCGATTCTTATAATCGCTTTTTTTTACACGCAGAATCTTGATTTAATATACCTTCTGCTGGCTTCTATAACTCTTTTTGGATTAGTAATTCTGAACTTGAAAGGTTCGACCAAAATTTCCTTTTACCTAATTTTAGGAATAGTTTTGTGGTTGATGGTTCTTAAGTCGGGAATTCATCCAACTATTGCTGGCATTGCTTTGGCAATGTTTATTCCTCGTCAGAAAGATGCGTTACACAAGATGATTAAAAAAATTGCACCGATTGTAAATTTTTTAATTCTACCTTTCTTTGCCTTCGCTAATAGCGGCGCAAGAATCGAAAATTTTTCTTGGGAAATTTTCAATAGCCCATTAGTTCTTGGAATTATTTTAGGATTATTTTTTGGCAAACAAATCGGCGTGATGTTGTTTAGTTTTTTAGCAATAAAACTCGGATTAACTCATCTTCCACGTAGCCCAAAAGGAGTATCGAGTTGGCTAGAATTTTACGGAGTCGCAGTTCTTACGGGGATTGGCTTTACTATGAGCTTCTTTATCGGATCGCTTGCATTTCTTCACAATCAGGTTGCTTTTGACGAAGTAAAAATCGGCGTTCTTGCGGGATCATTTTTGTCAGCAGTTTTTGGGATGGCGATAATTTATATTTCTTTATCAAGAACAAAAAATAAAATTTAAATGTATAAAATTATGGATCGATCCGTCGTAAAAATATCTTTGCACTAAACGAAGCTATTTACAAATCTGAGATAATCTCATCAGAGCCACTTCTTCGCCTTCGGGATGATCCCAAACATAAGAAATCACAGAAAGAAAATCTACATCACTTTTAACCAAAGGCGCGCAATTATCAGCGGTAATTCCACCAATTGCGACTGTTGGTAAATTTAAAATTTCATTGCTCCATTCAAGAATTTCAAGACTAGGATTACCCCGCGATTTTTTAGTCTTACTTTCAAAAAAAGCTCCAAAAGAAAGATAATCAGCGCCCTGCTCTCCCGCTTCCATGGCTAAATGTCTGGAATCATAACAACTGGCGCCAATCAAAAAATTTTTAGGTGAGTTTTTTCGAGCCGATAAAATTGAACCATCTTCAGCGCCAAGATGAACGCCATTCGCACCAATATTTAAAGCTATTTCCAAAGAGTCATTTAACAAAAATAGACAATTATTATTGTCGCAAATTTTTTTTATTTCTTTGGCAATTTGTATGAGTTCGGAATTTGAATATTCCTTTAATCGTAATTGAAAAACCGGAACTGAATTTGTTTTTAAGGCTTTTTCTAAGCGCTTGGAAAAATTTAGTAATTCAATTTTTGGAGGAGAAATCAAATAGATTTGCGACATGGCGATTAAAAATTATTTCTTGTTTTAGGACTATTTTACAACCTGTCATCATGTTAAATTCTAAAATTTAGAGATTTTGAAAATTTATATGAACGTAAGACGAGACTACAAATCTTTTTCTGCTCTAGGATAAATTTGCGACATGTTATTTAGTCCCCACTGAAGTACTCAATTCTAAACTCTAATCACCAACCTTTCCATCAAAATATTTTCTGGAACACAAAATATTTGTAAATTGTAGTTTTTAATATGTATAGTTAAATTTGATAATTGGTATTATATTCTTCGTCGCAATTTTTTTTCAAAACTTCTTAGTTAGAAATATGCAAGATTAGCTTAATATGCTATAGGTCGAGCTTCATTGTTTTTGCAAAATAAAATTTATATTTTGTAAGAGAAAATTTCTGTAAAAAT
>CAMAXU010000039.1 GCA_945862455.1 Rickettsia typhi
ATGATGGCGCTGTCGCGTAAATCAAGTTTTTCTAAGAAATTTTTGTGATTCTAAATTTTTTGAAAGGTAAGCGTACCTAGATGTACGTGCGTTTCAAAAAATTTAGAATTGCAAAAAGTTCGACGAAAAAGTTGATTTGCGACAGCGCCATGATAGATAAACGGACTCTTCCTTCTGGACATCCAATTGATGAGAAAAAAGCAAAAGAATTAATAAGTGGTGATTTGAAAAAAGAATATCGCCGCATTCTTCAAAGTTCCCGGACAGTTTTTTAAAAACAAAATAGAAAATAATCATTTTCTTATTCTTTTTTAAGTAATTTTTTTATCACTTTCTCAAAATTCTGTTTCGTTAACTCTCCGCCATCGCCATTCAAGGTTGCAACCAAATTACCACTTCTGTCAAAAATATAATTTAATGGAATCGCGTCTGGTTCTTCCAAACTGATTTTTGAGGCTTCCGCAAACATTCCATTTGGATATTTAACCGCTTTAGAAGCCGCGAGCGCTTTTTTTCGATCTCTTTTTTTATCAATGCTGATGCCAATGATTTCAAGACCTTGATCTTTATATTCTTGATAAATCTCATCTAAAACCAGAATTTCTTTACGACAATCCAAACACCAAGCCGCCCAAATATTTACAATCACAACTTTGCCAATTTTTTCTCGCAAATCAAAAGAATTTTCATCAAAAGTTTTAATGATTAATTCTTCGCGCGCCAAAGCTGATAAAGAAAAAAACAACGCTGATACAAAAAATAAGAAAAATTTTTTCATCTAAAATTTTGATTTAAAATTGAAATCACCCAAAAATTCCTGAACCAGAGTTAAAGCAGAAATAACTGCGGTATCAGCGCGCAAAATACGCGGTCCCAAACTTAGAGAATAAAGATTTTTTAACGAGCGCATTTTTTCAAATTCTTCCGGCGCAAAACCGCCTTCTGGACCAATTAAAATTACAATTTCTTTATTTTGATTATTAATTTTAGGCAAAAGCTCGCTTGCTTTTAAACCTTGTCCCGATTCATCGCAGAGAATAAATATTTTATTTTCCACTTCTTTTCCACTTAAAAACTTTTCCAGTTTTTTCACTTCAAAAACTTGCGCAAAATCATTTCTTTCGCATTGTTCGCAAGCTTCCTTAATGTTTAATTTGAAACGATCATAATTAATTTTATCTATAATTGTTCGTTTTGTAATAAGAGGTTGAAAGCTTGAAACTCCAAGCTCCGTAGCCTTTTCGGCAATAAAATCTATTCTGACATTTTTTACCAAAGCAAAGGCCAAAGTTATGTTTGGCGCTTTTGTTAAATCGGCAATTTTTTTAACAATTTTAAGAGTAATAAATTTTTTCTCGATTGTTAAAATATTAGCTGCAAAGTCACCATCTGCGCCATTAAACACAAAAACTGCATCACCAACTTTTTGACGCATTACTTTGGTTAAATATTCAAAATCATTGCCGAAAATTTTAACTTCCAAACCTTCATTTAGGTTTTTTTCTTCAATAAAAATTCTTATTTTTCTCATAAGTTGATTTAAAAATCTCAATTTGCAAAATGCTGAAAAATCTTACTTCCAAGCATATTTATGAACTTCCTGATTTTCTCCCTGATTTTGGCTGTAATTTTAGCCGCAATATTGAACCGCAATATCAGAAATTTACGCCTGAATTTACAAATTCAAAGCGATAAAAAACTGCGCTTCACTTCGCTGCCTATTCATTATATTTATTGCTTTTTGCTGTGGTCGATCATCTTAACAGCCACAATAACTTTCACCTCTTTTTCCAGCTTTGCAAAATATTGCTTAATTAGCATATTTTTAGCTCTTAATTTTTTCCTGATTAAAATTTTCTATAAGAAAAACTTCAATTCCAAAAAACATATTGAAAAGGCGGGAGCCATTGTTCTTTCTATCACCGCAGGCATCGGAATTTTAATTACTATCATCATCACCGCTTCAATTTTATTTGAGTCTTTGCGTTTTTTTGAATTTGTAAAACCATTCGATTTCTTGCTTGGAACCACTTGGAACCCGCAAATGGCAATCACTTCCGAACAAGCAGTTGGCAACAGCGCTTTCGGTATGATTCCGGTTTTTCTTGGAACTTTACTCATAACTTTAATCGCCATGTTAGTTGCAGTTCCAACTGGAATCATGGGCGCAGTTTATTTATGCCTTTATGCAAAAGCTAAAACCCGCGATTATTTAAAACCGATTCTAGAAATTTTGGCAGGCGTTCCAACCGTTGTTTACGGCTATTTCGCCGTAGTTACAGTTGCGCCATTTTTTAAACATGCCTTTGCCTCTTTCGGAATTGAAATCGCTTCAGAAAGCGCTCTTGCTGCTGGCTTCGTAATGGGCGTGATGATTATTCCTTTTATATTATCTTTAACCGATGACGCTTTAAACGCAGTGCCGCAAGCTTTAAAAGACGGCGCTTTAGCACTTGGCAGCACCAAATCAGAAATGATTAAAAAAGTTGCTTTGCTTTCTGCAACGCCATCAATTGTAGGCGCTGTAATTTTGGCAGTTTCGCGCGCAATTGGCGAAACCATGATTGTGGTAATGGCGGCAGGTCTCGTTGCTAAATTAACTTTTAACCCACTTGATTCTGTAACAACCGCAACTGCGCAAATTGTAACCTTGCTTGTTGGCGATCAAGAGTTCAACAGCCCGAAGACTCTAGCCGCTTTCGCACTCGCTTTAACATTATTTATTTTTACCTTCATTTTCAACATCGTAGCGCTGGTGGTGATTAAAAATTATAAGAAAAAATACGGTTAAAATGAAAAATAACAAAATTAAAAACCTTAAAAAACGCCATAGAAAAGAATTCCGCTTCAAGGCGTTTGGCATGATTTCAATCGCATTTTCTTTAGCATTTTTAGTGCTGTTATTTGGCATGATTTTAAGCAAAAGTTCGGGCGCTTTTTTACGCAGTGAAATTGCTTTAGAAATTGATTTGACCAATGAAAATGACATCGCAAAAATTGATTATCGCCAACATATTAAAGATGCTTTAAAAGCCGAATTTCCTGATGCCGAGGAACTTGCAGAAATAAATTCACTTTATCAATTAATCAGCAAAATCAGTAACTTAGAACTTAAAAAAGAGTTAGAAAAAAATCCTGATTTACTGGGTAAAAAATCAACTTTTTGGCTCAGCGCTTCTTCAAAAATTGACATGTATTTCAAAAATAAAAATGCTTCGTCACTTAACGAAAGGCAATTTTCATGGGCCAAAGAATTATCTGATAAAAACCAATTACGCACCGTTTTTAATTGGAAATTTTTTGAATTTGCCGATTCTCGTGAACCAGAAATAGCAGGCATTGGCGCAGGTTTAAACGGTTCAATTTTGGTGATGGCAATTTTCTTAAGTCTAGCTTTCCCAATTGGTGTAATGTGCGCTTTTTATTTAGAAGAATTTGCACCAAAAAATCGCGCCACCGACATTATTGAAATCAGCATTAATAATTTAGCAGCAATTCCATCAATCATTTATGGATTACTCGGATTGACAGTGTACTTACAATTCATGAATCTACCGCGATCTTCTAGTTTAGCGGGTGGAATGACTTTATTCATGTTAGTTTTGCCGGTAATTATTATCGCAACTCGAAATACAATTCGTTCAATTCCAAGCTCAATTCGCGATGGTGCCGCCGCTCTGGGAGCATCTAAAATGCAGATTACTTTGCATCATTTATTACCACTTTCTGTTCCCGGAATCATGACCGGAACTATTCTTGCAGTTTCTCGCGCTCTTGGCGAAACCGCGCCATTATTGATGATTGGCATGGTTGCTTTCATCGCTGATATTCCAAAAAACTTCACTGATCCCACCACTGTTCTTCCAGTACAAATTTATTTATGGTCTGACAGCCCAGAAATGGGTTTTGCTGAAAAAACCGCCGCGGCAATTCTGGTGCTGCTTGGCATTCTTATTTTATTCAATTTGATGGCGGTGATTCTGCGTAAAAAATTCGAGAAAAAATGGTGAAGAACATATGAAACCAAAAATTATCGGAATTTTAAACGTCACGCCTGATTCATTTTCTGATGGCGGAAAGTTTGATTCTCTGGATAATGCGCTGAATCATTTAAAAAAAATGATTGCCGAAGGTGTAGATGGAATTGATGTCGGCGCCGAATCTACCAGACCAAAAGCCACACCAATTGGCACCGAAGAAGAATGGAAAAGACTAGAAAAAATTCTTCCCGCTGTAATTTCTGAAGTAAAAAAATCTGCTAAAAAAATTAAAATAAGCATCGATTCCTATCATTTTGAAACCATTAAAAAAGCTTATGAAGTTGGCGTTGATGTAATTAACGATGTGAGCGGTTTGAGTGATGAAAAAATTGTTAATTTTATTGCCGAAAAAAATATTGAAACAATTCTGATGCATAACCTACAAGTGCCGGCAATTCCTAATATGGTGATTAATCGCAATTTAAATTTAATTAATGAAATTCTGAAATGGGGAAGAAAAAAAATTTCTTATTTGGAAAGTAAAAATGTTAAAAAATCACAACTAATTTTTGATCCGGGAATTGGTTTTAATAAAGATGCTTTGCAATCGATTCGAATTTTAAAAAATATTGAAAATTTTCGAGTTTTAGAATTGCCGATTTATGTTGGTCATTCCAAAAAAAGTTTTTTGGAAGCAATTGATTTTTCGGATTACGAGGAAGGTTTGGATCGCGCAGAAAAAACACTGATTATTTCGCAATACTTGATTAAGAAAAATGTCGATTATTTAAGGATTCATGATGTTGAAAAGCATTTGATGCTACTCGATACCAAGTTGCGATCAAAAAGTGGGTAGATGAACTGCAGAATTTTGGTAAAAATTTGCTATCAAATCTCATCGCGCACCCGCATAAAACTCGCAAATCTTGGTGTGTTATTTTTGGTTTTTCCAAAAAATTTATAAGTAATTATCGCGCCAATTTTTGGCGGGTTTTTTCTTTGTTCATCGCTAAATCCACTGCCAATTTTGAAACGAATTTTATCATCATTTTCAACCAATAAAGCGCCTAACATTCCGCGATATTTACCAACTCCTTCAACATAAGAAATAACCCGCGCTTCGGCATCTTCAAAAGTTTTTAACTTCAATAAATCATCATTTCTTTCGGCTTTGTAAAATGAATTTGCGCGATGCAGAACTAAACCTTCGCCACCATTTTTAACTGTGCGCTCAAGCAGATTTATCAAGGCTTCGTGGCTTTCGACTTTAAATTGATCGATAACTTTTAAATACTCATTTTTTAATTTTTTCATTACCTCAAAACGCTTGGAAAAAATATCAGGATTTTGCGGCATATCAAAAATCATAAATTTGATTTTTTGCCAATCTTCATCATCAGGAATTTCTTGTCTGACAATGCTTGAAGTTGTTTCGAATTGCCCGCGCGCGATCCATAATTCACCATCTAAAACTTCACTGGGAAAATCTTTAATAAACCATTTTGGAGCATGAATTTCATTACCTTGGCGTGAAATTAATTTTTCTCCAGTCCAATAACCGCGTATTCCATCAAGCTTTTCGCTGACTAAATAATCTGTAATTACAATGTCATCACGATAAATGTTTGCGAGTTGGATTTGAGGTTTTGAGGCGGCCTGAGAATTGGCATGAGAATTACCGACAATAAAAAGAATTATGAAAAGTGTGAGTTTGAATTTCATGGGTTTGTGGTGTTTTTAATTATGAGCCTTGATTCCTGTTTATGCATAGCATTATGAAAAAGGCAAAACCGCTTAAAAAGAATTTTTTTACGAGATTAAAAATTTATTTTTCCAGATTCTTTTTTTGCGCTCTTGTAATCCAAAAAGCGATTCTTAAATAACCCTCAAATTTCACGCTTATTCATTTCTTCAATCAATCAAAAAAATAATTTTATGAGCAGCAAAGTAATCGGAATCGACCTTGGAACCACCAATTCTTGTGTGGCAATCATGGAAGGTAAAAATATCAAAGTTATTGAAAATTCGGAAGGCGTTAGAACAACCCCTTCAATCATCGGCTTTTTAGCAAATGGCGAAAGAGCCATTGGTGCGTCTGCTAAAAGACAAGCTGTTACCAATCCACAAAATACAGTTTTTGGTATTAAAAGATTGATCGGAAGAAGATTTGAAGATCCGACAACTCAAAAAGACAAAGCTCTTGTTCCTTATAATATCGTGCCTTCAGCCAATGGTGATGCTTGGGTTGACATTAAAGGTGAAAAATATTCTCCAAGTCAAATTTCAGCTTTCGTTTTGATGAAAATGAAAGAAACCGCCGAAAGCTATTTGGGTGAAACTGTTACCAAAGCCGTAATCACTGTTCCAGCTTATTTCAACGATTCACAACGCCAAGCAACAAAAGATGCCGGAAAAATCGCCGGTCTTGAAGTTTTGCGCATCATCAATGAACCAACAGCTGCAGCGCTTGCTTATGGTTTTGAGAAAAAAGGTGGTCAAACAATTGCCGTTTACGATTTGGGCGGCGGAACTTTCGACGTTTCAATTCTTGAAATTGGCGATGGAGTTTTTGAAGTTAAATCAACCAATGGCGACACTTTCCTTGGTGGCGAAGATTTCGATATGAGAATTTTACAATTTCTTTCTGACGAATTTAAAAAAGATACCGGCGTTGATTTATCCAAAGATCCACTGGCGCTACAACGTTTGAAAGAAGCTGCCGAAAAAGCTAAAATCGAACTTTCTACTTTGATGGAAACCGACATTAACTTGCCTTACATCACTGCTGACGCGTCTGGGCCAAAACACTTAAATGTGAAATTGACCCGCGCCAAACTTGAGCAATTAGTTGATGACTTGATCCAGCGCACCATCAAACCTTGCGAGAATGCATTGCAAGATGCTGGCTTGAAAGCTTCTGATATTCATGAAGTTATTTTGGTTGGCGGTATGTCACGCATGCCGAAAGTTATGGAAACTGTGAAAAAACTTTTTGGTAAAGAGCCAAATAAATCGGTTAATCCAGATGAAGTTGTGGCAATTGGTGCTGCAATTCAAGCTGCGGTTTTACAAGGCGACGTAAAAGATGTTCTTCTTCTAGACGTAACTCCGCTTTCTTTGGGAATTGAAACTGCAGGCGGCGTTTTCACTCGCTTGATCGATCGCAACACAACAATTCCAACCAATAAGAGCCAAGTATTTTCAACTGCAGCGGACAGCCAAACTGCGGTTACGATTAAAGTTTTCCAAGGTGAGCGCGATATTGCGATTCACAATAAATTACTGGGCGAATTTAATTTAGAAGGAATTGCTCCAGCGCCTCGCGGCATGCCACAAATCGAAGTTATTTTTGATATTGATGCTAACGGCGTAGTGAAAGTTTCTGCGAAAGATAAGGCAACTAATAAAGAACAACAAATTCGCATTCAATCTTCCGGCGGTTTATCTGACGCTGATATTGAAAAAATGGTGAAAGATGCAGAAGCAAATGCCTCTTCAGACAAAGCTAAAAAAGAATTTATCGAAGCCAAAAACCAAGCTGATGCAACGATTTATGAAACTGAAAAGTCTTTAAAAGAACATGGCGATAAAGTTGATGAAGCGACTAAATCTGCGCTTACAACTGAAATCCAAAATTTAAAAGATTTGATGGCTAAACCAGAAGTAATTGCTTCAGAATTGAAAACAGCAACTGAAAGTTTGGTGCAAAATTCAATGAAGTTGGGTGAAGCAATTTACAAAGCTTCGCAAGCTGGCGCGACTGGAAATGCTGGCCCAGAATCTGCAAGCACGGAACAACATTCTTCAACAAATGATTCTGCTTCATCTGAAAAAGTTGTTGATGCGGAATATGAAGAAGTAAAAAACGAAGATAAAAAATAATTCGTTAATTACTCGAGACTAGGCTGGACTGGGTTTGTAACCGCTACTGTCCAACTAAGAGTTTCATAAAGAACCAGCAATTTCTTGTGAATCAAGGAATTGCTGGGGTAAAAAGTTTTTTCGATCTAGAGATATTATGAATTACCGGCTTTTTTGTAACTTTTTGGAACTAAAAAAAATATTTAGTATTATTTTTTATTGGAGATTTTAAGAAGATAAATACTAATTAACCTCGATACGACTAACTAGTAAATTAATGAAAACCAAAATCTCCGCCTTCACCCTAATCGAACTCTCCGCCGTTATCGCAATCATAGGAATTTTAATCGCCGGAGTAATGGGAGCAACAGGTTTAATAAAAAAATCCAAAATCGCTGCTGCTCAAAATTTAACTAAAATCTCCCCAATCATCGGTATAGCCGACAGCGCCCTTTGGCTAGAAAGCAGCGCCGAATCTAGTTTTAAGGATACCGAAACTTCCACCGGCGATTCGGTAACAACTTGGTATGATCAAAAAAACTCCGTTAACAAATCTTCAGTCGTAGCCGTAGGAACAGGACCAATTTATTCCAACACCATTAACTACATCCACGCCGTGAAGTTCAGCGGCAGCACTGCTAATTATCTTCAAGTCTCCGATGCATCTTTTTTAAACAACAGCGATTATACAATTGTAGTTCTAGAAAAACGCCAAAGCGCAACAGCTGGATATTTCATCGGTGATAGCGCAGTTTCAACCGCCAATCAAACTTTACTACTCGGC
>CAMAXU010000040.1 GCA_945862455.1 Rickettsia typhi
AGCCGCAGCAGAAAATAGCAGATGAAGCAAAATCAGAAAAAACTGAATCTAAGGTTGCAAATAATGAAGGTGTAACTGGCAAATTACCATTGCCGCAAGTTGAAGAGAAAGTTGTGAATCTTAATGAATTTAAGATTGTTGAGCCAGTAATAAAAACAGAAGAAGTATTATCAAATAAACCAGAACAGCCGGAAAGCAAATTTGATGCAACAATTGAAAAAGATGAAGCATCATCGAGAAAAGAAAATCACAAAAAAAATGAAGAGGGTCAAAAAAATTCTGAGATTATTGAAAAAGATTTAGGAAAAAAAATTCCTACACAAACTTTTCAAAAAAGTGAGGTCAAAAAAGCTTCTCAAGCCACGGTTTTAAATTCTCACTCAGAAAATGCGATGATTCCTAAATCATCAATTCCTAAAAAACAGTTGCCAACTCTTGAAGAAAAGGATTCTAAAACTGGCGATAAAAAAAGTGAAATTAATCCTGCGCTGGAATCGCAAATAATTTCATATAATTTGGAAGAGTTGAAGAAAGATAAAAAACAAAAAGATGAATCTGAATTGCCATTGCCAACTGCGCAAGTTCAGGATAAAAAATTTAATGATAATATTAAACCACCAAAAGCAGATTTACCAACTCAGGACAAAGATCCTAAATCGAAATCGCAAACAGATAAATTTAAATCACAATTTGGCAGTGAAAAACCTGAGAATTTCGAAAAAGAAAGCGAATTTCCTGATAAAAAACCTTCTTCTCTTAATTTGGGTAAGACTCCTTCCAAATCTCCAATTCCTGTTTCAGCAACAAAAACTTCGATTACCGCAAAGCAAGCCGGAATTGCGATTGGAACTTAATTTAAGCGACGAATTTTTTAACTTCGTGGATGATATTTTTAAAAGTGTCGATTTCGTAATTATCGTGAACTCCCTGCAATACTGAAGCCAATCGCTCCAAACCCATTCCGGTGTCGATACATGGTTTTGGAAGTGAGATCATTGTTTTATCAGCTTTTTTTTCAAACTGCATAAAAACCAAATTCCAGATTTCGGTAAAACGATCGCCATTTTCATCTTTGCTTCCCGGAGGTCCGCCGAAAATTTTATCACCATGATCGTAGAAAATTTCTGAACAAGGGCCGCAAGGTCCAACGTCGCCCATTGACCAAAAATTATCATCAGTTGCGATGCGAATTATTTTTTCTTGCGGCAGGCCGGCAATTTTTTTCCATAAATTTGCGGCCGTTTCGTCATTATGGTAAACCGTGACTAAAAGCTTGTCTTTATTGATTTCGAACTCTTTGGTTAATAAATCCCAAGCATAAAAAATTGCCTCTTCTTTGAAATAATCGCCGAAAGAAAAATTGCCCAACATTTCAAAAAAAGTGTGATGACGCGCGGTGAATCCAACATTATCAAGGTCATTATGTTTTCCGCCGGCGCGCACGCATTTTTGTGAAGTGGCAGCGCGTTTGAATTTTGGAACTTCAACGCCGGTAAAATAATTTTTAAACTGATTCATGCCCGCATTGGCAAACATCAAAGTTGGATCATTATGCGGAATTAAAGGAGATGACGCAATAATTTCATGCCCATTTTTGGCGAAATATTCTAGAAATTTAGTGCGGATTTGGTTGGTTAAAAACATCTAAAAAAATTCATTAAACTGTTGCGGATAATTGAAGTTACTTCGCCTGCGGCAACTCAATATTTTCTAAAACGCGCAAGCGTTTTAAACTAAATGTAAGACAAGCTATAAGCCGGATTTTGTACTCGTTTTAACGCGAGCGACGATCATTCATCTAGGATTAACATCGCTGTTAACCTCAAGCAACCTACCCGAATGACGATGTGATGGGGCATCTGTTCATTAAAGAACCTGCCATTCCTATTTGGTCTTGCTCTAAATAGGGTTTTTCCAAATGCATGTTACCATGCAAGCGCGTGAGCTCTTACCTCGCGTTTTCACCCTTACCAATTTATGCACCCCCATCGTCGCGCTAACGCGACGACTCGCTCCCCCTAAAAGAGGGATCATTTGGAGTTCATAAAAAGGTGGTATATTCTCTGTGACACTTTCCCTCGGAAGCCTTATAGATTCAGGCTTCGCGGTCAGCCGTTAACTGATATTTCCCCATCATAGAGTCCGGACTTTCCTCTGGTTTTCAAACACTTGCGCATTAAAACCAACGACCATCCACTTGCCTTACAAGATCAAGAAATTAAAGTGCCGCGCCTTTCAAAGCAATTTAAGATTTTAAGATTCTTTGAAAAATTTTTACTTGTGCTGGACGGAGTTTGTAACTCCGTCCACATGTTCATGTCTTTTTAAGTTTTGAACTGAACGGTTAGACGGGGTTACAAACCCCGTCCAGCTTATAGGTCGAGCTATAGTATTTTTATTTATTCATGAAAAAAACCGTTTTCTCCGGAATCCAGCCTACAGGAAATTTACATTTGGGAAATTACTTAGGTTCAATTAAAAACTGGATCGATTTACAAGATAATCATCGCTGCATTTTCGGCGTGATGAATTTGCACGCGATCACGCTGCCGCAAGATCCAAAAGAACTGCAAAAAAATATTTTAGATGCAACTGCGGTTTATTTGGCGGCGGGATTAGATCCAAAAAAATCAATAATTTTTGTGCAAGGCGAAGTGGCGCAGCACGCAGAATTGGCGTGGGTTTTAGGAACAATCACGCCAATGGGTTGGTTGAATCGGATGACACAGTTTAAGGAAAAATCAGCAGAAAATGAAAATCTCGGGCTTTATGCTTATCCAGTTTTAATGGCTTCTGACATTTTGCTTTATCACGCTGATTTAGTTCCAGTTGGTGAAGATCAAAAACAACATTTAGAATTAACTCGCGATTTAGCAGGCGCGTTTAATCGTCGTTATAATTGCGAATATTTCAAACTTCCTGAGCCGATGATTTTAAAGGCGGTGAAGCGGATTATGTCGTTGCAAGATGGTTTGAAAAAAATGAGCAAATCGGATGAATCAGATTTGTCGCGCATTAATTTGGAAGATTCTGCGGAAGTGATTTTGAAGAAAATAAAAAAAGCAAAAACTGATTCGCTTCCAACAATTTCTTTCGATGAAAATAATTCTCTTGGGCGTCCCGAAATTTATAATTTGTTGAATATCTTTGCAGCTTGTTGCGACAAGTCTCCGCAAGATTTAGCTAAAGAATATGAAACTGCAGGAAATGGCAAATTTAAAACTGATTTGGCGGAAAGTTTGATTGAAAAACTACGTCCAATTCAGGAAAATTTAGTGCGATTTAAACAAGATCAAAACTACATAAAACAAGTTTTGGAAAATGGCAAAAATCAAGCACAGGAAATTGCGGCGAAAACCAGAGATGAAGTTTTTTCGATTGTTGGTTTGAAATAAGTTTAAATAAAATAAGTATGTACGAAATCCCTACAAATTTAGAAGAAGAAATTCTTCGTTTAAAAAAAGAACAAAACGCCGTGATTTTGGCGCATTATTATCAAGATTCGGAAATTCAGGATATTGCTGATTTTGTTGGCGATTCTCTTGATTTATCGCGCAAAGCCGCCGCAACTGATGCCGATGAAATTGTTTTTTGTGGCGTAAAATTTATGGCGGAAGTTGCGAAAATTTTATCACCGCAAAAAAAAGTTTTAGTTCCTGATTTAAAAGCGGGATGCAGTTTGGAAGATTCTTGCCAGCCAATTCCTTTCGCCGAATTTAAGAAAAAACATCCCCACGCAATTGTGGTGACTTACATCAATTGTTCCGCTGATATCAAGGCTTTGTCGGATATTATTGTTACTTCAACTAATGCCAAAAAAATCATTGAGCAAATTCCGATTAACCAAGAAATTATTTTTGCGCCAGATCAACATTTGGGACGTTATTTGATCAAAGAAACCGGACGCAAAATGATTTTGTGGAATGGAAGTTGTATGGTTCACGAAAGATTCAGCGAAAAAGAATTGGTAAAATTAATTACCAATCATTCAAATGCAAAAGTGATTGCACATCCCGAATGCCCGCAAACTCTGCTTTCATACGCTCATCATATTGGTTCAACTTCATCGCTTTTGAAATTTACAAAAGATCATCAAGGTGAAGAATTTATCGTTTTGACCGAGCCGAGGATTATTCACCAGATGAAACAAATTAATTCGAGCGGGAAGTTTTATGATTGCCCTTTTGTCGATAAAGCAGGATGTACATTGTGCAACACTTGTCCATACATGCAGTTAAATACTTTGGAGAAGCTTTATTTGGTGATGAAATATGGCAATGAATCAAAGTTTGGCGGTGAATTGCAGATGGATGAAGAGTTGAGAGTGAGGGCAGAGAAGCCTTTGCGGAAAATGCTTGAGATGTCTTAAAATCTTTTACTCCTCTCCAATCACCTCAAAATTTATCATATCACCGCAAGTAGCTTTCAAGCTTTCTGTATAGCTGTTAATCTTGATATCAGCTTCTTTTTGGCATTCGTAAATATATTTCTGCCGCAATTTTGTTAGTTCAAATTTAGTATAAAGTCCGGATTTAGAATTAATTTTTTTTGCTTCTTCTTTTTTTAAATCTTTCGCATTTTTTCCATTTTTAATTTCAGTTCCAAACTTTGAATCATCAATTCCCAGAGCTGCAAAACTATAATTATTATAAAAATCTGAATTATTTTTTGTGCGCTCAATATCTTTATTTTTTTGGTCACTTATTTGCAAATATTCGTCGGGAAATTCGATATAAGAGCGACGTTGGCAAATTGTTTTTTCTTCCGATTCTTTTTTAAATCTCTTTTTTTCAATTTCGCTAAAACACTTGCGCGAGCGCTCTTGTGCGATGGTGCAATTTTTATAATTTATGTTATTTAAATTATATTTTACACAAGTTGGATATTTCGCTTTTGCAGCATTGAAGAGTTGAGTTTCTTCATCAATTCTTTGATCGACCACAAAACCAATATCATAAGAACTATTTGGATAATCCAGATAGTCAAAATTACCATAAGGCGGCACCAATTTTTGTTCGTCAATTAAAGCGCGACGGCAGGCAAAATAATTATCAATTTTTGCCTGATCTTCGGTTGCAATAACGTAACCCAATTTTAAACATTGCTCATGTTGGCGTTGATCCATTTTTTTATTTTCGCGAGTTAAAATTGATTCTGGCGTGTCAGCAAGTTTTAGAGAAATTTTGGCAATTAAATCGCTAATATCGAGATTATGTTTTGCATCTTCCGGCAATCTGCTATCTGTTAAAATTCGGTATTTAGCAAGCGACAAGCGGCAGCGCCAGTAAAGGCCGCTTTTTAAATCAGTGTTTTTATTGAAATCAATTTTCAATGATGAACAAAAAGCGTGATCTTGTTTTTCCAATGCTTGAATTTCAGGCAAAGTGGACAGAGTAAAAGGATCGACTTTTGGCGCTTGGCTGCAATTATTTATTATGCAAAAAAACGCGGTGAAAATGATTGTGTAGATTTTTTTTTGCATGAAAATTTTTAGAACTTTAGAACCTTTTACAATTTATAAAAAAATTAACTCTAGTTTCAACATGCATCTTTTAGTTGGTCTCGGAAATATTGGTCGTGAATATGAATTAACCCGTCATAATTTTGGTTTTATGTTAATGGATCAAATCCTTGATGATTATGGTTTCCAAGTGCAATCGAAAAAATTTAAAAGCGAAGTTTTTTATGGCGAAATTGATGGTAGAAAAATTTTGGCGCTAAAGCCGCAAACTTTTATGAATCGTTCTGGCTTTTCAGTTGCGGAAGCGGCAAATTTTTATAAAATTGAAACCAAAAATATTTTAGTTTTTCATGATGATCTTGATTTGCCACTGGGCAAAGTAAAAGTAAAAGTTGGCGGCGGAAACGCCGGACATAATGGTTTAAAGTCGATTGATGAAATGGTTGGGAAAAATTATATGCGCTTGCGCCTAGGAATTGGTCGACCAGAAAATGCTGAATATAATACGGCGGATTATGTTTTAGGCAAATTCAGCGCTGCAGAAATTGAACAGGCAAATAAAGTTAATGAAAGAGCTTCTGATTTGCTGGAAGAATTATTGGAAGGAAAAGCTGACAGTTTTTTGAACAAGTTTCATATTCATAAGTAAATTTGTGCATTTTATCTTTTTTTTTAGAATTTTTTCTAAAAAAATCTAAACTTACTTATTAATTTTTTACTTGCAGTTAATTATGAAGCAAAAATTTTCCAAGCGCGCCTTCACCCTAATCGAACTCTCCGCCGTTATCGCAATCATAGGAATTTTAATCGCCGGAGTAATGACCGCCAACGGCTTGGTCAAAAAATCTAAAATCGCTGCTGCCCAAAGTTTAACCAAAGCTTCTCCAATCGCCGGTATAACTG
>CAMAXU010000041.1 GCA_945862455.1 Rickettsia typhi
AATTCCTAAAAATAAATAATTTTTTATGACCTCGTCAATTGATCCGCAAGAAGTAGAAAAATTTTCTCGCATCGCAGATGAATGGTGGAGTGAAACTGGTAAATTTAAACCACTTCACAAATTTAATCCGATTCGCATTTCTTACATCAGAAAAAAAATCGAAGAAAATTTTAAACTTAATGAAAATTTAAAAATTCTCGATGTCGGCTGCGGTGGCGGTTTAATCGCCGAGCCTTTCACCAAAATGGGTGCAAATGTTACTGCAATTGATGCGTCTCAAAAAAATATTGAAGTTGCAAAAATTCATGCTGAAAGATCTGGTTTAAAAATCGATTATCGCGCTACAACTGCAGAAGATTTAGTAAAAACAAATGAGCAATTTGACGTAGTTTTTGCACTCGAAATCGTTGAACATGTTGCCAATGTTGAAGGTTTTATTGAAAGCTGTTCAAAACTTGTAAAACCCGGCGGATTGCTTTTTGTCGCAACTATAAATCGCACTTTAAAATCTTTAGCTCTGGCAAAAATTGCTGTTGAATATATTTTACATTGGCTTCCTCGCGGAACTCACGATTGGAAGAAATTTTTAAAACCTTCAGAAATTAATAGTGCTGCAAATGCTTCTGAACTGAATTTAAAATATTTGCGTGGATTTAGTTACAATATTTTAAATGATGAATGGAAGGAAACGGAGAATTTAGATGTGAATTATATTTCGGTGTTTTCAAAGAATTAGTTTGAAACAGATCCTAAAACAATTTCAGGATCTTCACCAAATAAACTATCAAGAGAAGGCAATTATCTCATGAAATTATACCAAAGTAGAAATTGCAATTCTATAGATCACTTCAGGGATGAGCTAACTAAATATCTTTTTTACTATAATCAAATGCGATCACACCAATCTTTAAAAGGGTTAACTCCAGAACAATTTTAAAAAATTCTTAGTTAATCTGTCAGCGAATTATACCAAATTAACTATCTCTTGATAGCGCTAACGAAGTATTTTTGAGGAAAAATTGTGACTGGAAATGTAAGCTGTATCAAGTGATACAGCGTCATTTTCTGAGCAAATTTTTACCAAAAAGACAAAGTTATGGCTATCAAGAGATAGTTAATTTGGTATAGGTAACCTTTACAGAGGTGACATCGATTACGTCTTAAGGGAGGGATAATTACCGTAAAAATCTATTGATCGCAGTAGCAAAATATTTTTACTTTGATACGGGATAGTTCCTTTTGTTATTTTGATGACAAATCGCCACCGCTAGAGCATCAGCTTCATCTTCGGTTTTAAAAGTGGCTTTTGGCAACAATATTCGCATCATCATCTGCACTTGGTCTTTTTCTGCGCGCCCTACTCCCACAACAGATTTTTTAACTGCTGTGGCAGAATATTCTGCAACTTTCAAACCACATAATCCTAAAGTTAAAATTAATGCACCGCGAGCATGTCCAAGTTTAAGTGAAGAGGTTGGATTTTTATTTACAAAAGTCTCTTCGATTGCCGCCTCATCGGGCTGATAGATTTTTATGATTTCAACCAAAGAAGTGTGAAAGTGATGCAGTCTGGTTACAAAAGGGTCGGAAGCTTTTGAATAGATTGTTTGGGCTGCGACAAAGGAATAAGTATTATTTTTAATCTCAATAATTCCAACTCCGGTTTTGGTGAGTCCGGGATCTATTCCGATGATTTTCATAATGGAGAAATTTTACTGATAAAATTTCTGACCATTTTTAGCCATATCTTGAAGCAATTTACTAACTTCAAAACGCGCACCGTGCTTTTTGTTTAACTCTTCTAATTTTTCCACAACTTGCGCAATTCCGCGCGAATCAGCATAACGCAAAACACCGCCACGAAATGCCGGAAATCCTGTTCCCATAATCATCGCCATATCAAGATAACGAGCATTTTTAACTACATTTTCTTCAAGACATTTTGCCGCCTCGTTAACCATTGTTAAAATGCAGCGATCTAGAATTTCTGAATCATTAATATAAATTTGGTGAATATTTTTAGTTTTTCTAACATTTTCTAAAATTTCATCAATCTCCCAATTTAGCTGATTATTTAGATGAATATAAAAGCCTTTTCCTGATTTTTTACCCAGTAATTCTTTGTGATTATTATAAATTTCATCAAGAATCGCTGCAACTTTCATGCGCTCGCCGTAAGCTTCAAACAATGAATGCGCAACTTTGACACCAACATCAATTCCCACTACATCAGCCAAAATAAATGGTCCCATCGGCATACCAAATCTTTCAATTATAGAATCTACGCGCTTAATATCGGCGCCCTCTTCCAGCAAATATGCGGCTTCATTCATATATGGAAGCAAAATACGATTTACCAAAAACCCAGCAACATCTTTCACAACAATTGGAGTTTTACCTAATTTTTTTGAAAGTTTTACAATAGTTGCAATAGTTTTTTCAGAAGTTTTTTCGCCACGAATTACTTCAACCAAAGGCATGCGATTTACCGGATTGAAAAAATGCATTCCAGCAAAACGCTCAGGATTTTGTAGTGCGCCAGCCATCTCAGAAATTGAAAGTGATGAAGTATTTGAAGCAATTACCGCATCTTTTGAAATTTGGGCCTCAACTTCTGCTAATAATTTTTTCTTAACTATCATATTTTCTACAATCGCTTCAATCACGAAATCAGCTTGATCAAAACCAGCATAATCAATACCTGCAGTCACATGAGCGATTTTAATATTAGCCTGCTCGCTGGTAATTTTTCTGATTTTTTTAAGTTGATTGAAAACTAAAATAATTTGGTGGTAACCAAGCGCGATCGCTTTTTGAGTAATATCTTTAATGCGAACATTTAAATTATTATTGGCAAATAACCAAGCAATCCCGCCGCCCATAATGCCAGCACCCATAATTGCGGCATTTTTTACATCTTTTGTCACGATTTCTGATTCAATTCCAGAGTCTTTTTTCAAAGCCTCGGAAGTAAAATAAACTTCGATTAAACTTTTTGAAATTTCACCCACCGCCAATTCACAAAACGCTTCAAGTTCGGTTTTTAATCCACGATCAGCGTAGGTTGCGCCGTAAGTTCTTTTGATCACTTCCAAAGCATAAAATGGCGCTGGATATTGACCTTTGGTTTTTTCGTATAAGTCTTTTTTGGCAATATAAAACATGATATATTTGCCAAATAAGAGTGATTCAAAAACGAAGCGTTTTTTTCTCGTATCTTTGCGCGCTTTTAAATAGTGATTTTGCTCGCCACTTTTAATAATTTCGGTAACAAAATGACTAAGTTTTTCTTCTAAAAATTCTTCACGAAAAATATCATCTACAAGCCCAATTTTAAAGGCTTTCTTCGCATCTACTGGCTTTCCTGAAAGAATCATTTTTAGCGATTCTTGTAAGCCAATTAATTTTGGTAAACGCTGCGTTCCACCAAAACCGGGAATAATTCCTAAATTAACTTCCGGCAAACCTAATAAAGTTTTTGGATTAACAATTGCAACGCGATATTTACAAGCCAAAGCCAGTTCCAAACCGCCACCCAAGCAAGCGCCATCAATTACGGCGATTGTTGGAATTTTTAATTTGGCAATTTTTGTAATCGCATTTTGACCGCGAGAAACTTTCGCCAACGCATCTTTTGGATCGGTAATAGCCTTGATTTCATTGATGTCAGCGCCTGCAATAAAAATATTTTGTTTGTGGCTGGTGATCAAAAGAATGCGAATTCCTTTATTTCCATCAATCACATTTAACGCCTTTTCTAACTCTTCCAGCACTGGCGCCGAAAGCTTATTTACCTTTTCATCCGGCAAATCAAAAACCAAATTTGCCACGCCGTTTTTTTCAATCGTCAATGTCAATGCGTTTGTCATGTTTTTTATAATTTATTAGTGCGGTTTATTTTGATTCTTTTGGTTTGTAGTAAATCAATATTTCTTTATCAAAATTTATTTCTTCGCAAATTTTTTTGAGATTTTCGATTATGGAAATTGCTGATTGGTTAACATTAATTTCATAGCCAGGAATAATATCACTTTTAATTTCTCTAGAAAATGATTTTCCTTCTTTTGTTTTATTAAAATGCTTTTCAAGCCCCGCCATATTTGAAATGCGATTAAAATCAGTTGGAGAAAATTCATGAAATATTTTCAATAATTCTTCAGTAACATTTCTCCATTTTTTTACTGGAATTTCCTTTTTTTCGATCTCGATTAAAAATGGCGCCGTTTTGGCAATGTTGTCGTTTTCAAATTCCTGTAAACTAAAAAAATCTGGCTGATTTTCTGATTTTATTTTGTAAGAACTTGTTGGATATGGCCAAACTTTTTTGGCTATTGCAATTAAACAATTAGCTCGTTCTTTGATTTTTTCTTCATTCCAAATTTCGCCTTCACCTAGGTTTTTGCTTAATTTTAATTTTGAAGTTTGATAATCCACATTTTGCTTGCTTAGAAAATCTTTGTTGGACATCTCTTTATTTTTCTTCGAACTAGTCAAAGACAAGTTTCCAATTGTGTGAATATATTTTTTATGAATTTCTTGCCAATTATCGCCCAGCATTTTTTGCCATTTTGCAGCGCTTGATCCTGATCCAGAAATCTTTTGCGGCATTATATGTTCTATT
>CAMAXU010000042.1 GCA_945862455.1 Rickettsia typhi
GAATTTTATTTACATCCATCATTTCATAGCTTTCAGAATCATTCATCCAATTTTCTTTTACTTTTACAAATAAAAATAAATGAACTTTGGTTCCGGCGATTTCAGCAATATCGGTGCGCGCTTCTTGACCGATTTGCTTAATCATCGAAGCATTTTTTCCAAGAATAATACCTTTTTGGCTTTCTTTAGTGACGAAAATTGTTTGATGAATTTTAAGTTCTTTATTATCCAAAACTTCATAAGAATCGGTTTTAACCGTGAGAGAGTAGGGCAATTCCTGATTCAATTTTAGAAATAATTTCTCGCGCGTAATTTCTGAAACAATAAAACGCATTGGCGCATCGGTGATTTGCTCTTCATCATAAATCCAGCTTGGATTAACGCATTTTTCACAGAGGAAATTTTTAATTTTTTCGACACTTTCACCAGTTTCTGCCGAAATCGGAAAAATATCTTCAAAGCCCATTTCAAAAAGTCCGGCCATGATTTCTAGAACCTTAACTTTTTTAACCAAATCAATTTTGTTAATGATGATTGTAAGTTTGGGATTTTCTTTTTTTAGATCTTCGATAATGCGCAGATTTTCGCGGTTTAATCCAAGAGTTGCATCAATTACAAAACATACATGATCTGCATCGCGAAGCCCTTGCCAAGCTGATTTAACGATAATTCTTTCTAAAATTTTATCATCGCGCGGAATAAAAATTCCGGGAGTGTCAATTATAATTAGCTGGGCATTTTTTTCAATTATGATTGCTTTAATTGAGTTGCGCGTGGTTTGAACTTTTGGTGAGACTATAGAAAGTTTTTGACCAAGAAGGGCATTTGTAAGCGTAGATTTTCCAGCATTTGGTGCGCCAACAATTGCAACTGTTCCGTGAGTTTTGTTTTTCATTTTTTAATTATATTTTACTTAAAAATCACACTAATTGTAAATTATGAATTAGCTGCCGCCAAGTCTTGCGCAATCATAAACGCCAATTCAACACTTTGCGAAGAATTTAATCTCGGATCGCAATGCGTGTGATAACGATCTTTTAAATTTAATTCGGTAATTTGCTGATTCCCGCCTAAACATTCAGTCACATCTTGACCAGTCATTTCAAAATGCACGCCGCCAGCGTAGGTTCCTGTCATTTTATGAATTTTGAAGAATGATTTAATTTCACTTAAAATATCATCAAACTTACGCGTTTTATAACCATTCGAAGATTTAATCGTATTGCCATGCATCGGGTCGCAAGACCAAACTACCGAACGCCCAGCATCACGAACTGCCTCAACTAAAGGTGGCAAAATTTGTTCAACTTTTGAAGCGCCCATTCTTGAAATTAGCGTGATTCTTCCAGCTTCATTTTCAGGATTTAAAACATCTAAAAGTTTCAACAAATCATCTTTTGAAATTGATGGTCCAACTTTAAATGCAATTGGGTTAGAAATTCCGCGCATAAATTCAACATGCGCTTCATTTGGATCGCGAGTTCTATCGCCAATCCACAGCATATGCGCACTTAGATCGTAGAATTTTTTATTATCTTTATTTTGAATCGTGAAAGCTTCTTCGTAATTCAAAAGCAAAGCTTCGTGAGAAGTAAAAAAACTTGCAGTTGTAAGTTGCGGCAGGCTTTTAGCGTCAAGACCACAAGCGCGCATGAAATTTAAAATTTTATTAACTTCACCAATCACTTCTTCAGTATTTTTTTTACTGTCTAAACTATGAGCAAATTCTTCATTCCATTTATTTACTTTTTCTAAATTGCCATAACCGCCCAAAGCAAGCGAGCGTAAATAATTTAACGAAGCAGCAGAATGAAAATAAGAGTCAACTAAACGTTGCGGATCAGAAATGCGGGCATTTTTTTCAAAATCAATTCCGTTAATAATATCGCCGCGATAGCTTGGAAGAGTAAAGCCATCAATAGTTTCGCTGCCGTCAGATCTTGGTTTAGCATATTGTCCGGCAATTCTGCCAACTTTTACAACTGGCTTGTTTAGTCCATACATCAAAGCAATTGTCATTTGCATGATGGTACGAAAAAAGTTTTTTAAATTATTGTGAGAAAATTCAGTAAAGCTTTCAGCGCAATCGCCGCCTTGCAATAAAAAGGCTTCGCCATTGGCTACAGCGGCTAGTTCTGCTTTTAATTTTTCGATTTCATCAAATGAAACAAGTGGTGGAAAATTTTTAAGTTGTGCTTCGGTTTGTTTTAGCAAGCCTTGATTTTCATAAGTTGGCTGCTGCTTAATGGGAAAATTTCTCCATGAATTTGCTGTCCAGTTTTTTGACATAGTTACTTCTAAAATGTTGATTTTGTTGGATTGAGGAATGATTATTAAAAACAGCAAATCAATGTCAATTAATTAAAAACCTAAATTCGATGAAAAAAATAATCGCCTTTCAAGGCGCTATTGGCGCTAATTCAAATCTGGCTTGCAGCACTTATTATCCTGACTTTGAAGCTAAAGCTTATCCAACTTTTTTTGATGTTTTTCGCGCCGTTGAAAAAGGCGAAGTGCAATATGGCATGATTCCATTAGAAAATTCTTACGCTGGACGCGTTTCAGAAATTCATAATTTATTGCAAGAAGAAAAAGTTTCGATCATCGCTGAACATTTTTTATCAATTAATCACAACCTTGCGGCACTTGATGGAGCTGGTTTAAATGATATAAAGGAAGTTCTTTCTCATCCTCAAGCTTTAATGCAATGCCAAAATAATCTACGTGATTTAAAAGTGATATTGCGTGAATTTTCGAACACCGCAGAAGCAGCCAAATTTGTGGCAAATGGCAACGACAAAAGCAATGCAGCCCTTTGTTCAAAGATGGCGGCGCAAACTTATGGTTTGAAAATCATCAAAGAAAATATGCAAGATTCGCAAGGTAATATCACAACTTTTATTGTGATTGCTAAAGATGCGATTGATCCAAATCCCGAAATTGCAGCGGTTGTAACTACAATGTTATTTACGATTAGAAACATTCCCGGCTCGCTTTACAAAGTGCTCGGCGGCTTTGCAACAAATGGTGTTAATATGGTAAAATTGGAAAGTTATATTCCGGGCGGCGCTTCAAAGCAGGCAAAATTTTTTATCACGATTGATGGTCATCCAAATCAAAAAAATGTTGGATTGGCTTTAGAAGAAATGGGTTTTTTTTCGAAAAATATAAAACTGCTTGGTGTTTATTACGCAGATAAATCAAGGTTTGAGAATTAATTAATGAGAATTGTAGCAGGAAAATTTCGCGGCAAAAATTTAACAAATTCAAATCATTTAAAATCGCTGCGCCCGACAACCGATAAAAATCGAGAAGCGCTTTTTAATATTTTATCTTCTGGAAAAATTATTAAAGAAATTGGTTTTGAAATTATTGACGCCGATATTTTAGATTTATGTTGCGGAAGCGGGGCTGTTGGTTTTGAAGCTTTGTCGCGCGGTGCAAAATCAGTTTTATTTTTAGATAATAATTCGGCGCATTTAAATTTAGTTAAAAAAAATTCAGAGATTTTAAAAGTTGAAAACAGCATTAAAATTTTAAATACCGATGCCAAAAAACTGCCAAAAAATGATAAATTTTTTAACTTAATTTTTATCGATCCACCCTACGCCGAAGACTATTTGGCAATTATGAACAGCTTGTCAGAGAATAGTTGGCTTCAAAAAAATTCTTTAATCGTTGTTGAGTTTCAAACCGCAACAAAGCCGCAAGATTTTGCTTTAGAAGATTTTAAACTTCTTGATTTGCGTCAATATGGCAAAACTTCTTTTGCTTTTTTAGATAAAAATTTAAAAGAAGGTCTCTAAGTTTAAAAAAATTTTACTTATTAATTGGTTTTTTATTAATGCGATCTTCTAAAAACGCCTTCACCCTAATTGAACTCTCCGCTGTTATCGTAATCATCGGAATTCTGATCGCCGGCGTAATGACCGCCAACGGCTTGGTCAAAAAATCTAAAATCGCTGCTGCTCAAAGCCTAACCAAAGCTTCTCCAATCGCCGGTATAACTGACAATGCTTTATGGCTAGAAAGCAGCGCCGAATCTAGTTTTAAGGATACTGAATCTTCCACCGGCGATTCGGTAACAACTTGGTATGATCAAAAAAACGCTGTAAA
>CAMAXU010000043.1 GCA_945862455.1 Rickettsia typhi
CATAAATTAATTTTGATTTAAAATTAGGATTTTCTTAAAATGTAAAATTATTCTTTATATTCAAGTTCCTATCGACCCCGTCGCGAAGACGGGGTGACAAGTTTTTAGTTAGGAGCACCAACTTTCAACTTGTCATCCCGTCTTCACGACGGGGTACACTCGGGCTTAAAACAAAAACCAACTAAAAATGATCGACAGCTAATAGTTTCTAGGTAAGCAGAATAATCTCTTTGAGAAATTTCTGATTAAGTTAATAACCATTGGAGCGCTAATATTTTCTAAGTTGCAGTGTTTGCAGTTTTTCATAATCACTCCAAATTAAGGTTAAAAATCTCTATTTGGAGTGTTTGGGTTTTAAAAGAATACCTATGCCAACCTAAAGATTTTTTCTCCTTGACTTCCCAATCCCAAAAAATATTTTGCCGCACTCTTTTTTAACTCCCTATACAATACAGGTAATTTATGGCTGGAAAACCTAAAGCTTCCAAATCGAAAAGAAATTCTATTTTGTTCAAGCTGGTTAGCACCGCAGGCACTGGATTTTTCTACCTAGCACGTCGCAACCCAAAACAAAAACAGGAAAAAATGGTATTTTCTAAATACGATCCTGTAGTTCGCAAACACGTAGAATTTAAAGAGCAAAAGCTTTCAAGCTAAGCTCTTAAAAGCTCAAGGCGGGTCTTAAAAAAGACTCGCCTTTTTTATTGCTGTAAAAAAATATCCTCATGAATTCTCTTACCTCTCTTACATCGCAAATTATTGAAGTTGTCGAAAAAGCCGCCATCGCTTGCTACGGATGGATTGGTAAAGGTGACAACATGGCGGCTGATCACGCAGCAGTTGAATCAATGCGCGAAAATTTAAACTTGATGAATATTGCTGGAACCATCGTTATTGGAGAAGGCGAACGTGATGAAGCGCCAATGCTTTACATTGGTGAAAAAGTTGGATTACAAAAAAATTCTGGGGGTGGAATTGAAGTTGATATTGCGCTTGATCCTTTGGAGGGAACAACAATTTGCGCCAATGCTGGCGAGTCTTCTTTGGCTGTAATTGCTTTTGCCAAAAAAGGCGGATTTTTGCACGCTCCCGATGTTTACATGGAAAAAATTGCCGTCGGCGCTGGATTTCCCGAAGGCGTGATTGATTTAGATAATTCTCCACAAATAAATTTATCTAATATTGCCAAAGCCAAAAAATGCGCCATTTCTGATTTAACCGTTATGATTCTTGAGCGCGCACGTCATAATGAATTAATTGCCAAAGTTCGCGAAGCCGGCGCCAGAATTCGCTTAATTGGTGACGGCGACGTTGCTGGAGTTATCGCTTGCACTAGCCAAAGCACTTGTGTTGATGTTTATATGGGCACGGGTGGCGCGCCGGAAGGCGTTCTTGCCGCAGCTGGACTTCGCGTTATTGGCGGTCAAATGATGGGTCGCTTAATTTTTGGTGACAATCAAAAACAAATTGAACGCGCCAAAAAAATGGGCATCGCTGATTTAAATAAAAAATACACAGCCGAAGAAATGGCTCGCGGTGACGTAATTTTCGCCTGCGCTGGCGTGACTGACGGTTACATGCTTTCTGGTATCAAAAAATCCCACAGCGGCAAAATTTTTGTGAATTCTTTAATCATGGATTCGGCAGCAAAAAAAGTTATCAATACCAAATCAGAGTATCTTAGCTAACAGTGACTGAACTGCAACTTTAATTCCCCCTTCTCTCTTCAACATTACAAGCAGCAAGAACTGCAGATTTATGCAATTAAAGCTGCTTGAAAAATTTCTTTAACCATTAAGTCTTAAAAAAATTATTTATGTCAAATATCAAGATCATTTCACAATATATCAAAGACCTTTCTTTTGAATCTCCGAACTCACCACAAATTTTTCTAAACCCACAAGACAAGCCTAATATTGCGCTTTCAATCAATATCGACGCCAAGAAAATTTCCGATGAAGTTTTTGAAGTTTCGTTAAAAGTTACAGCTGAAGCAAAGATTCAGGATGAAAAGTTTTTCATCTGCGAAATAACTTACGCCGGACTTTTCTCTTTCCAAAAAATCGAAGGCGAAATGTTGGAGCAAGTGCTTTTAATCTATTGTCCTAACATTCTTTTCCCATTTCTGCGCCGCATTATCACAAATGTTACAACTGATGGTGGACTTGCACCATTAATGTTAGATCCAATTGATTTTGCTGATTTATACGCCAGAAGAAAAGCCGCCAATAATTCAGAACCAGTTAGCGATACAAAAAACTAATTACCAAGCCGAGCAAGACTGGGTTTGCAACTCCGTCTTCAAGTTCATTTTCATTTAACAAGATTTCGACCAACAATTTTTTATGAAAAAATTCCTCCCGAAATTCTCCCCGATTCTTGCTATTTTTTTCTGCACTTTTTCCGCCCACGCCACTGAAATTTATAAATTCGACACCAATCATACCAGCATCAACTGGTCGGCCAATCATTTCGGATTTTCCAGTCCATCAGGAAAATTCACCGATGTTGACGGCACTTTAACTTTAGATGAAGCCAGCCCGCAAAACAGCTTGGTTGAAATCATCATCAAAACCGATTCTATATCCACCGGAAATTCCAAATTTGACGAGCATTTAAAAAGCCCAGATTTTTTCTACACCGAAAAATTTCCTACTGCAAAATTTGTAAGTACATCAGTTACGCCATTCGGCAAAACCAGCGCCAAAGTTCAAGGTAATTTGACTTTGCTTGGAATCACCAAACCAGTAACTTTAAACGTGAAAGTCAACAAGATCGGCCTCAACCCGATCAATCAGAAAAAAACTGCGGGATTTAGCGCCACAACATCAATCAAACGTTCGCAATTCGGCATGGAATTTGGTTTGCCTGGCATTTCTGATGAAGTTAAAATCGCTATCGAATCTGAATTAACTTTCGCTTTAGCCGGCAGCAATATGCCTTATAAAGACGACATAGCGGCCGCAACAGTTGATGAATGGAAAATCATTCCTTCTAAAAGCAAATTAGAATTTCGTGCTATTCAAGAAAATTCCAGCATCACCGGATCTTTCAAAAAATTTGACGGCAAAATTAATTTTGACAAAAACCAATTAACCAAAAGCAAAATCCAAATTGATATTGACACAACCTCAATCGACATCTCCTTCAACGAAGCCTTAGAAACCATAAAAAACGCAGCTTGGCTTTCAGTTCAAGCCTTTCCAAAAGCCACTTTTACCGCCACTCGCTTCACAAATTTAAGCGCCCAAAAAACTTTCCGCGCTGATGGAATGTTAACTATAAAAGGCAAAACAATCGCCACTCCGGTAGAATTTATTTTGGAAGAATATAGCCAAACCAACGCCCGCGCAGTTGGCAAAACCACAATCAAGCGCAGCGCATTTTTGGTCGGAGACCGCGACCCGAAAAAAGCCAATGGCGTGAAAGACGAAATTGAAATCACATTTACGATTAACGCCGAGAGATAAAAATTAATTGGCGCATCACATAAAAAAAGTTGACGAAATGCTTTTCGCTCTTATGTTCAATTCCACAGCTCAATAATTATCACACGGAGAAATGGCCGAGCGGCTGAAGGCACTTTCCTGCTAAGAAAGTATACGGGTAAAACTGTATCGAGGGTTCGAATCCCTCTTTCTCCTCCAACTACTCCCTGCTACTCCTCATTACTCCTGTCTACTCTGTATTACTCCCATTTACTCCACAACATCCATACTACTTGTTACTCTATAACACTACCGACTTAGCTAGAGTGCTACTAGGCGCTATTCACCACCACTAAACAAGCCGTAATACTATTTGCTGTGGCAAATTTATGTTTGCCTACAACGTGCTGACTTTTTTGATGCATTTTTAGCCTTGAAGGGAAAAGTAATGGTATCTTGTAAATAGCAGTGCCAGCTCATAGCCGCTTCGGACTCATCGTAGGTATCTACAATGATTTGCATCTCAATGCGATCTTAAATTTCCTGATTAAATTTTTTAGTTTTTGTTTTCATAAATCAT
>CAMAXU010000044.1 GCA_945862455.1 Rickettsia typhi
TTAGGCGACATTTTGGACAAGTTTTTAGTCATGTTTTTTGACTAAAATTTAGAGGTTTCTATTCGGAGAGAATAGAAAAAACTTGGAAAGCCTTAAAACTGGGGGCGAAAAGTGGGTTTTTAGCCCCCCATTTTTTTAATTATGCCTAACAAATTAACTATCTCTCGATAGCCATAACTTTGTCTTTTTGGTAAAAATTTGCTCAGAAAATGACGCTGTATCACTTGATACAGCTTACATTTCCAGTCGCAATTTTTCCTCAAAAATACTTCGTTAGCGCTATCAAGAGATAGTTAATTTGGTATAGGTTTTTTGTGCATGATGACGAGATTACAAAATCTCGTCCCAAGTTTTTTATAGTTCTAATTCTTATTGTGATAAGTTATTCAAAAATGACTCATCTTTCAAAATATCATCGACAATTTCTTGAACCAATGCGTTTAGAATATTTGAATCAGTTGATTCAAGCGGAGCGATAAAATGTTTTCCATTAACTACTAAAGCAAAATTTTTGCTGAATTTTTCCTTAGTTTTATTGTTGATAACAATAACTTTAAAGTTGGCTTTACCATTAGAAGTTCCAATGAAGAAATTGCGTTTCGCCATGTATTCAAGGGTTTCAATTCTAATTTCAACTGATTTCCCCCTTCCTTTTAAAAAGCCTTTTTGAAGTAAATTGTTGCCGATTTTTTTCTGCAATAACGACACTAAATCTTGATCAGAAGTGATTACTATTTTTTCATCGCCAAATCTTTTTCTGCCTAAAAATTCTTTATCTGTTCTGTCATCAAATACTGCTACATCAATGCCGATGCCTCTTCCGATGTTTGAAGATTCGCTTTTAAATGAAAGATCAAAAGTAACTTTTTGGTTTTGATGGGTGCAAGAAATTGCAGTCAGAAGTGACGCGATTAAAAAGAGTTTTTTCATAAAATCTAAATTTTAAAGTTTGAAGAAAATTGAGCTGAGCATAGTTCTTGTAAGGTTTTTTAAACTAAATTTAAAAATTACTTTTACAAAGATTTTTAAAATAAAATATGGGTTTCGACTAAAGAATTTTCGGGTGCAAAATATTACAAGCGCAAATGTTATGAAGCCGATAGTTGTGATGGCGGACTCAGCCAGAGTGGTGGCGGATGTTATAAATGGTCAAAAGGTGCAAATGGAAAGCGCCAAAGTTGGGATGATGTGAGAGAGAAATAATTTGTATGCACTATTACGAAGTACATACAATGTTACTATTTAGCAAATAAGCGCGACATATCTTTAAACGCTTTAAACTCGAGAGAATTGCCACTTGGATCTAAAAAAAACATTGTAGCCTGTTCGCCAACTTCACCTTTAAACCTGATATAAGGTTCAATCACAAATTTGATATTATTCTCTTTTAGTTTTTCGGCAAATTGCTGCCAGTCATTCCATTCAAGCACTACGCCGAAATGTGGCACCGGAACGCCATGTCCGTCAACATGATTAGTTACAGATGGAATATTATTTTCGCCTTTTTTTAAATGAGTTACGAATTGATGACCAAAAAAATTCCAGTCAATCCATGATTCAGTTGATCGACCTTCTTCTAAGCCCAGAAATTCGCCATAAAATTGACGGGCTTTTTCTAAGTCATTAACTGGAACTGCGAGGTGAAATGGTTGGAGAGTCATGTTTAAGATTTTTTAAATTATTTTTTTGAGCAAAGTCAAATTTAGATGACATCGGTTATTAATTTTGTCCTTATCCCTTCGGGATACGGAAACGCGACATGAGTCGCCCCCGCTTTGCGGGGATCCCATCCCTTATTTCTACAGGACATACGGGTTAATTTTGAGAGTTAATTAATATAAAATCAGATCGAATTTTACCAATGCTAAAAATTTGCAGCTGTTTTTATAGCAGACAATATGTTTCACATTACTCATATTTTAAGTAGTAAAATTCTGATATTTCAAGAATCGAAATTAAAGACAGAAAAAAAAGCATGGCGCTGAAGTGCAGCCTATGTAAAAGCGATTGGGGTTTTGTTGGCTTTGGAGGATGTAGGTGTAGTGCATATTTTCTAAGAGTGATCAGAGTTGAGTGGGTTTGGAGATTGTGTTGGACTAAACCCGCCTACGCACTTCGTGCTACAGCGCGGTCATCCGCTTTCGCTAACGCTACAGTCTTGCCTGTTTCCTGCGGAGTCAGTCGCGCTGTAGCGTAAGCGAAAACGGATGGAGGAGGATGCGAACCTCATTTGCGAAACTTTTCTCTGTTTTTTGAAACCTTTATTTACAAGGCTTTATAGGCAATTTCAACTGCACTGAAAAGTTAGAGGCTTGACCATTGATTGAGACGAAAGAGTCATTTTGCAAACTTTTAATCAATCTTCTTGTTGAATTGGATATAATTGGATATTTTTGTGGACATTGGTGATTGCTGGTCTATTATGAGCTGTTTAAATATTTAATCATAACAAGCCATTTATGACCAACTATCAAGTCACCATTAGCAACGAAATACTAAATATCATTAGCGAAATTGATGAGTTTAAAGGCAAGTGGCAAGCGATTAATACGCTTTCGCCTGATCGCTTGAAGATGCTTAAAAAATCAGCAACCATTGAATCGATTGCCTCAAGTACTCGTATTGAAGGTGTTAAATTGACTGATGCACAAGTTGAAACCCTTCTGTCCAACATAAGAAAAACATCTTTTAAAAACAGAGATGAAGAAGAAGTGGCAGGCTATTCCGATGCCATGGATTTAATTTTAGAAAGTTCCGAAGATTTAAAGCTAACCGAAAACCATCTTAAGCAACTTCATTCCGTTCTTCTCAAGCATAGTTCAAAAGATATTCGCTATCGAGGCGAATATAAAAAGCTCAATAACCATGTTGTGGCTTTTGATGCATCGGGCAAAGAAATTGGTATTGTTTTCAAAACTACCACACCCTTTGAAACGCCAATGAAAATGGTCGATTTACTAGAATGGGCCAACAAGGCTTTTGAATTAAAGTCAACTCACCCCCTGATCACTGCCGGAATTTTTATCGTAGTTTTTTTGGCGATTCACCCATTCCAAGATGGCAATGGAAGGTTATCCAGAATCCTTACCAATTTGCTTTTACTAAAGCTTGGCTACAGCTACATCCAATATAGTTCTCTTGAAAGCGTCATCGAAGATAACAAAGACCTCTACTACAAAAATCTGCGTGACTGCCAAACGACCTTGGAAAGCAAAAAAATCAAATTCGAAAACTGGATTTTGTTTTTTTTAAAATCACTGAAAAAGCAAAAAGACAACTTGGAGAAAAAGGTTAAGGTTGAAAAAATCCTGCAGGAAAATTTTGGTGAGCTGCATTTAGAAATTCTAAAAATTCTTAAGAATCACAATCGTCTTTCAGTATCTGAAATACAGCGACTATCAGAAGCAAATCGCAATACTCTGAAAGTAAAATTGAGGGATTTGGTTGAGATGAAGAAAATTAGATCTTTTGGAAAAGGGCGCGGTGTGACTTACGCAATATCTGAAGTGATATAAACAAGAAACATGATTTAT